>NZ_JBFUJP010000021.1:0-71476 GCF_056401315.1 Rhodococcus sp. P4_F5
CGGCCGGCGCGCGCCCGCGGGCGAGCTCCGCCGCCTCCTCGCGCGCGAACGCCCCCGCGATGTCGATGTCCCCGACCCGGACGGACGGGTCCGCCGCGACCGCCGCGAGCACCCGGCCGAACATGTCCGCAAGTGCCGTCGCGGTGGATTCGTCGAACACGTCGGATGCGAACAGCACGTCGCCCGTCAGTCCCGCCGGAGCGCCGGAGTCGTCGAATCGCTCGCCGATCCCGAACTGGAGGTCGAACTTCGCCTCGCCCATGTCGACCTCGAGCACCTCGGCCGTCAGGCCAGGCAGGCCGACGCGGGGCCGGTCGACGTTGCGGAACTCGAGCATCACCTGGAACAACGGGGCGTACGACGTCGACCGCGCCGAGGCCGACCTCTCGACGAGCCGCTCGAACGGGACGTCGGCGTGTGCGAAGGCGTCCACGTCCGCCTCGCGCGTCCCGGCGAGCACCGCGTCGAACGGCGCCGCCGGATCGACCGCGGTGCGCAGCACCAGCGTGTTCACGAACATGCCGACCACGTCGTCCAGTTCGGCCTCGCCGCGCCCGGCGACCGGGGTTCCGACCACGACGTCGCGGCCGGCCCCCACTCGGGACAACAGCGCCGCGAGTGCGGCGTGCACCACCATGAACAGCGTCGAATCGTGCCGGCGCGCGAGTTCGGTGAGCCTGCGGTGGACGCCGGCTTCCACCGAGAGCTCGACCCGCCCACCGCGCGTCGAGCGCCGGGGCTCGCGCGGACGGTCCAGCGGCAACCCCGTCACCGGCGGCGCCCCCGCGAGTCGGTCCTCCCACCAGGCAATCTCGCCGGCAACGCGCGAGTCCGGGTCGTCCCGGGAACCCAGCGTCGCGTGCTGCCACACGGCGAAGTCCGCGTACTGGACCGGCAGCGGTCCCCAGCCCGGCGCGGCGCCGCCGACCCGGGCCGCGTACGCCGTCGCGACGTCACGGGCCAGGGGTCCGACCGAGAACCCGTCGGCCACGATGTGGTGGACCACCAGCACGAGGACGTGCTCGTCCGGCGCGGTGCGCAGCAGGCGCACCCGCACCGGGACCTCGCGTGCCACGTCGAATCCTTCGTGCACGATCTCCCCGACGCGGGCGGTCACCCGGTCCGCGGTGACCGGCTCCGGCGTCAGGTCCCCGACCACGCCGGGCGCGGGCACCGTCACCTGGGACGGGCCGGCGGCCGAGGACGGGAACACCGTCCGCAGCGATTCCTGCCGCTCCACCACGTCGACCAGGGCCCGCCGCAGGGCCGGGCCGTCGAGTCTCCCCGAGAGCCGCAACACCATCGGCACGTTGTACGCGGCCGACGCCGGATCGAACTGGTTGACGAACCACATGCGTTCCTGTGCCAGCGACAGCGGGATGCGGTCGGGCCGGACGCCCGTGCGCAGCCCGTCCCCGGGCAGTGCGGCGGCGGCCGCGCACCGCGGCGCGAGCGCAGCCGCGGCCGGGCAGTCGAACAGGTCTCGCAGCCCGATCCGGCTGCCCAGCACGCGGTTGATCCGGGCCACCGCCCGCGTCGCGCTGAGGGAGTTGCCGCCCAGCGCGAAGAAGTTGTCGTCGACCCCCACCGTGTCGATGCCGGTCACCTCGGCGAACACGGTGACCAGTGCCGCCTCCGTGGCGTTGCCCGCTTCCCGGAATCGCGGTGTCAGCGAGGCGAGTTCCGGTTCGGGCAGTGCGGCGCGATCCAGCTTGCCCACCGGGGTGAGCGGGACCGCGTCGAGCGTCACCACCGTCGTCGGCACCATGTGCGCCGGCAGGCGCCCGCCCGCGAAGTCCATGAGGGCGGCGACGTCGACGCCGTCCGCGGAGTTCGGCACGACATACGTCACCAGCATCGGGTCGCCGACTTCGCGTGCCCGCGCGGCCGTGACGGCGAACCCGACCGCCGCGTGGGCGGCGAACACCGCGTCGATCTCCCCGAGCTCGACGCGCAGCCCCCGCACCTTGACCTGGAAGTCGCTGCGGCCCAGGTAGTCGAGTGCTCCGTCCGGCCGGCACCGGACGACGTCGCCGGTGCGGTACACCCGGCTGCCGGGCGCGCCGCGCGGGTCCGGGACGAATCGCGCGGCGGTCAGCGCGGCCCGCCGGTGGTATCCGCGGGCCAGTCCCGCGCCCGCGATGTACAGCTCACCCGGCACGCCGGCCGGGACCGGTCGCAGGAAACCGTCGAGGACGAGCAGGTCGGTGCCGTTCACCGGGCCCCCGATCGGCACCCGCGCCCCGGGCACCAGGGGCGCGCTGATCGTCGTCAGGATCGTCGACTCGGTCGGCCCGTATCCGTTGAGCATCGTTCGTCCGGGCGCCCAGTCGGCCACCAGTTCCGGGCCGACGGCGTCGCCCGCGACGACCAGCACGTCGAGGTCGTCGAGGCGGTCGGGCTCGACGGTGGCGAGCACGGCAGGCGTGATGCAGGCGTGGGTTATCCGCTCCCGGCGCAGCAGTCCGGCGAGGTCGGCCCCGCCGTACACGCGCGGCGGCGCGATCACCAGCGTCGCGCCCGCAGACGCGGCCTGCAGCAGCTCGAGGACCGAGACGTCGAAGCTGGGCGAGCACACGTGCAGGCAGCGCGCCGCGGCCGGAATCGCATAGTGCTCGCGCTGCGCGGCGAGCAGGGACGACAGGCCGCGGTGGGTGACGCTCACACCCTTCGGCCTGCCCGTCGATCCCGACGTGTAGATCAGGTACGCCACGTCGTCGACGTGCACCGGGCTCGGCCGCTCCGCGTCGTGGACGGCATCCGCCGGCCGTGCGTCGACGTCCGCCTCGCAGTCCGGATCGTCGAGCACCAGCCAGTGCACGGAGTCCGGCATGCGCCCGTGATCGGCGTCGAGCACCAGTCCCACCGCGGCGTCGGAGTCGGTGAGCATGTGCTGGACGCGGGCGGGCGGGTAGGTCGGATCCACCGGGACGAACGCCGCACTGGTCTTCGCCACCGCCCACACGGCCGTCACCGAACGCGCCGACCGCGGCAGGGCGATCGCCACCACCGCGCCCGGTCCCGCCCCCGCGTCGATCAACTGCCGCGCCAGTCGATTCGACTCCGCGTCGAGGTCCCGGTACGACAGCCGCGCGTCCTCCGAGTCCACCGCGACGGCGTCGGGCTCGATCCCGGCCCCGGCGACGAGGATCTCCGGCAGCGGGCGCGGCGGACTCGCCGCACCGCCGCGGATCGGCGCGGCCGCGGCCCGCTCGTCCGCGGACAGCAGTTCGACCCGGGCGACGGGGTGCGCCGTCTCGTGTGTCACGGTCGCGAACGCGCGCCGCAGCCGGTCGGCGATCGATTCCACCTCGGCCGGGTCGAGCAGGTCCGGCCGGTACTTCAGGACCAGCCGCAGCCGCTCGTCCATGCTCGCGAGCACGGTCAGCGGGTAGTGCGTGGCGTCGAAACCCTCGACGCCCGCCACCCGCAGGCCGGCGACGTCGGTGTCGCTCGCGAGCGCCGAGCGGTCGACGGGGTACGACTCGAAGACCGTCAGGGTGTCGAACACCGCCGCCGGACCCGCCTCCCGCTGGATGTCGGCGAGCCCGACGTGGTGGTGGTCGAGCATCGCCGCCTGCTCCGCCTGCACGCGGCTCAGCAGCTCGCCGACGGTCTCGCGGGGATCGAACTCGATCCGCACCGGCACGGTGTTGATGAACAGCCCGATCATCGACTCGATCCCGGGCACCTGTGGCGGACGGCCCGACACCGTCGCACCGAACACCACATCGGTGCGTCCGGTCAGGGCCGCGAGCGCCAGCGCCCAGGCGACCTGGACGACGGTGTTGGCAGTCACCCCGCGCTCCCGGGCGGCCGTCGCCAGCGCCTCGGTCTCCTCGGCGGGCAGCGTCAGGGTCACCTCCCCGGGTTCGGCCGGAGCCGCGACACCGTCGAGCGGAGCCTGCGGAGCGAGCACAGGCTCGTCCCGCGGCACCAGCAGCGTCGGCCCGTCGACTCCGGCCAGGGCCCGGCGGTACGCCTCGACGCCGGAGGCGTGGTCCTGCGCGGTCAGCCACGTCAGGTAGTCCCGGTAGTCGCCCGCCGGGGGCGGCTCCCGGTCCGCGGCATAGAGGGTGAGCAGCTCTTCGAGCAGCAGCGGCGTCGACCAGCCGTCCAGCAGGATGTGGTGGTGGGTGAGCAGCAGCCGGTACTCCTCCGTTCCCGTTCGGGTCAGGGTGAAGCGCAGCAGCGGTGCGCGGTCCATCACGAACGGCGTCGCCCGATCCGCCGCGAGCAGTTCCCGCCAGCGTTCCCGACCCGTCGCCCCGTCGAGTCCGGACAGGTCGATCTCATTCCAGGGCACCGGAATCCGGCCCTCGACGACCTGGTACACGTCACCGGCGTCGTCCTCCACGAAGCACGCCCGCAGGTTCGGGTGACGATCGAGCAGAGTCCGCGCGGCCCGGCGCATCCGCTCCCGCGACGGTCGGCCGTGCAGCTCGACGACGAGCTGGACCATGTACGCGTCCACCGATCGCTCCGCGAGACGGGCGTGGAAGAGCAGTCCGGACTGCAGCGGGGTCAGCGGCCACACGTCGGTCAGCCCGGGCCGGCGCGCCTCGAGGGCGTCGATCGCCGTCTGGTCGAGCGGGACGAGATCGACGTCGGACGGGGTGAGACCGCCCGCGCCGGGGCTGTGGGCGTACGCGGCGAGCGCACCCAGCGCCCGGTGCCACAGGTCGGCGAGCCGGTGCACGTCGTCGGCATCGAGAACTCCGGTCGGGAACGTCCAGGACGACTGCAGGACGGCGCCTCCCGGCCGCGGCACGAGCCCGGCCGCGATGTCGACGACGGCCGTCACGGGCATCCGTGGTTCGTGGGCGCCGCCGAGCCCGTGCCGCCGGGTGGGCAGCCACGCCTGCGGATCGTCGCCGGCGCCCGCCGTGATCCGCCCCAGGTAGTTGAGGACGATCTGGGGCTCGCGCCACCCGCGCACCTGCGGCCCGGGTTCCCCGGCCAGTTCACGGAGCAGCCCGTACCCGATCCCCCGGTCCGGGATCGCCCGCAGCGCCTCCTTCACGAGCTTGACCGCCGCGCCCGCCGCCGCACCCCCGGTGAACGCCTCGGCGAGATCGATCGACGACAGGTCCGGGCGCACAGGCGACAGCGTGGTGAACCAGCCGACCGTGCGCGTCAGGTCCGCACCGGGCACCGCCGGCTCCTCCCGCCCGTGCCCCTCGACGCCGAGCAGGACGTCGGACCTCTCGACGCCCCGCTCGCCGCGCCAGCGGACCACCGCCATCGCGAGCGCCGTGAGCAGCCCGTCCAGCACGGCGGCGTGGAGCGACTCCGGCAGCGCGGTGAGGACGGCATCGGTGATCTCGGGCGGCGCCTCCAATGTCAGCACCTCGCTCGTGGCCGCGACATCGCGCGCGGGATCCAGCGGCCGCGACCCGATCGTCGGGTCCGGGCCGCCGAGGATTCGCTCCCACATCGGCAGTTCCGGGACCCGCTGCGGGGCAAGTTCTTCCAGCGCGATCGCCCACCGGCGCATCGACGTGCCCACCGGCGGCAGCGCGGGCACCCGCCCCTCCGACGCCTGCGCCCACGCCGATGCCAGGTCCGCCACCAGCACGCGCCACGACACGCCGTCGACGGCGGCGTGGTGGACGACCAGCAGCAGCCGGCCGGTGCCGGACGGCCCGTCGAACCACACGACCTGCACCATCGTGCCTGCGGCCGGATCCAGGCGGTCGGCCGCGGTATCGGCCGCCGCGGCCACGCGCACGTCGAACGCGGCGTCGTCCAGTGAATCGACCTCGATCCGCGTCACCACGTCCCGGGCCGTGACGCCCCCGACGCCGGGAACCGTCATTCGCCAACCACCGGGGCGAGCGGAGCGACGGGGTGTGTCACCGTCGGTGTCGCGGTCGCGGCTGAGCCGGGCCCGGAGCATGTCGTGCGTGTCGAGGACCGCCTGCACCGCGACCTCGAGCGTGGCCCGGTCGACTCCGTCGGGCAGCGCCAGCAACACCGACTGGGAGAACCGGTCGATCCGGCCGGCGCTGCGGCCGAGCATCCACGCGAGGATCGGGGTGAGCGGCACCTCCCCGACACCGCCGCCGGGCAGTTCTTCGAGCGTCGACGGACGGGGGGCGGAGTTCGAGTCGGCCACCGCGGCGAGCCCCGCGACCGTGGGGTGGTCGAACACGTCACGCGGTGTGAGAGACAGCCCCGCCGCCTTCGCGCGCGCCACCAACTGGATCGACATGATGCTGTCGCCGCCGAGGGCGAAGAACGAGTCCTCCGTCCCGACGGTGCCGCGCCCGAGAACGTCCGCGAACAGCCGGCGCAGGGTCTCCTCGGCCGCACCGGACGGCGCCCGGCCCACCGACACCTCCGCCCCGTGGTCGGGCGTCGGCAGGGCCGCCCGATCGAGCTTGCCGTGCACGGTCATCGGCAGCGCGGGAAGCACCACGATGTGTGCGGGGACCATGTACCCGGGCAGCCGCGCCGCGAGGGCCTCGTGCAGGCGCGCCGTGTCCACCTCCGCCCCCGCGGCGGCCACCACGTACCCGACCAGCCGGTCTCCCCCGCGCCCGACCGCACGCACGTCGGCCACCGCCTGACCGACGGATCCGTCTGCCGTCAAGCACGATTCGACCTCACCGAGCTCGATTCGATTGCCGCGCACCTTGACCTGACGGTCGCCGCGCCCCAGGCAGACCAGCCGACCGCCGCCGGTCCAGCGCACGAGGTCTCCCGTGCGGTACATCCGCTCGCCGGAATCCCCGCCGGGTTCGGCGACGAACCGGCCGGCCGTCAGCCCCGGACGACGGTGGTAGCCGCGGGCCAACGCCGGGCCCGCGAGGTACAGCTCGCCGGGCACCCCGACGGGTACCGGCTGCAGCCTGCGGTCGAGCACTCGCACGCGGAAACCCGGTGCCGGGCCGCCTATCGTGACGGGATCGCCCGGGAACAAAGGGTCGCTGACGCTCGCCGCGACGGTCGCCTCCGTCGGCCCGTACGCGTTGTACATCCGCCGTCCCGGGGCCCAGCGGGCCACCACGTCGGGCGGGCACGCCTCGCCGCCCGACAGCACGCACACCAGGTCGTCGAGTCCGGCCGGATCCGTCGCCGCGAGCGCCGTCGGCGTGAGCATGCAGTGGGTCACCCGCTCGGCCGCGAGCAGATCCCTCAGCTCGCCGCCGCCGTACACGGTGGGCGGCGCGATCACCATGGTCGCACCCGCACCGAACGCGAGGAGCAGCTCGAGGATCGATGCGTCGAAACTGGGTGATGCGCAGTGCAGTGTCCGGGAGCGGGGCGTCGTCCGGCACCGCCGCTGCAGGTGGTCGGCGAACGCCGCGAGACCGCGGTGAGTAACCGTCACGCCCTTCGGAGTTCCCGTCGATCCGGACGTGTAGATCAGGTAGGCCGCGTCGTCGAGCCGCAGCCGGGCGGTCCGTTCGGTGTCGCGGATCGGTGCGGCGGCAGCGGGTTCGCCGATCAGGCGGCCGGCGTCGAGCGTCCACCAGCGCGGCTCGTCTGGCAGGGCGTCCCGGGACCGCGCGAGCGTCAGCCCGAGGATCGCACCCGAATCGTCGAGCAGGAAGGCGAGCCGCTCCGCCGGGTGCGCCGGGTCGACCGGGACGAAGGCGGCCCCGGTCTTCGCGACGGCCCACAGGCCGATCACGAACTCGACGCTGCGGGGCATGGCCAGCGCCACCACCGACCCCGGGCCGACGCCCGTGTCGATCAGGCTGCGGGCGAGCCTCGTCGACGCGCGGTCGAGGACGCGATAGGAGATCTCCCGGCCGTCGAATCGGATCGCCGGCGCGTGCGGATCGATCGCCGCGCCCGCCGCGAGCACCGCGGCCAACGTGCGCGGCGGCGTGCCCGGCACCCCCTCCACCGCGGTGAGCGCGGCGCGCTCGGCACCGTCGAGGATGTCGATGTCCGCCACCGGCAGGTCCGGGGACTCGGCCGCCGCCTCGAGGATCCGCACGAACCTGTCGGCGAGGGTCCGGGCGGTGGCCTCGTCGAACATGTCGGTCGCGAACACCAGGCCGGCGGCCATTCCCGCTCCGCCGCCCGCGGCGTCGAACTCCTCGGCCACGGTGAGCTGCAGGTCGAAGTTCGCGGCCACCTCGCCGGGGTCGAGTGCCTCCACCCGCAGACCCGGCAGCGCGAATTCCGGCGGCGCGATGGTCCGGAACTCGAGCATCACCTGGAACAGCGGCGTATGCGCGTGCGAGCGGGGCGGATCCAGCGCGTCCACGACCCGTTCGAACGGGATGTCCGCGTGCGTGAACGCGCCCAGATCGGTCTCCCGGACCCGGTGCAGCAGCTCACCGAACGAGCAGGCGCCACCGACATCGCAGCGCAGGACGAGGGTGCCCACGAACATCCCGACCAGGTCGTCGAGGGCGGCGGCGCCGCGGCCGGCGATCGGGGTGCCGATCGCGATGTCGTCGGTCCCGGCGAGCCGGGACAGCAGGGCGGCCAACGCCGCATGCACCACCATGAACACGCTTGCATCGCGGCTGTGGGCGAGCGCGATCAGGCTCCGGTGCAGCCGCTCGTCGACCGCGAACTCGACGCGCCCACCGGACTGCGATCGGTCCGCCGGCCGGGGCCTGTCGCTCGGCAGGTCCAGTACCTCGGGCAGGCCCGCCAGGGTGGTGGTCCAGTAGTCGAGCTGACGGGCGAGCGGGGACGACGCGTCGTCCTCGGTTCCGAGCCAATCGCGCTGCCACAGTGTGTAGTCCGCGTACTGCGCGGTCAACGGCGGCCACCGTGGCGCGCCGCCGCGCAGGCGCGCCGCGTACGCGGCGGCCACGTCGCGTGCCAGCGGGTTCAGCGAGAAGCCGTCGGCGAGAATGTGGTGCAGCACCACGGTGAGCACGTGGGTCGTCTCGTCGACCAGAAAGAGGCTTGCCGACAACGGGACCTGTTCCGCAACGTCGAAGCCGCGTGCCACCGTCGCCCGCACCCGGGAGCGCAGGTCGTCGGCGTCGAGCACCCGGGCGACCTCGAGTCCGGACTCCGCGAGCTCGGCCGGCAGGATCTGCTGCCTGGGCCCGTCGTCGGTGAGCGGGTAGACCGTGCGCAAGGATTCGTGCCGGGCGACGACGTCGCCGAGCGCGGCCCGCAGCGCCTCGGCATCGAGGTCGCCCGACAACCGCAGCGAGAACGAGATGTTGTAGGCCGGGGACTCCGGATCGAACTGGTTGACGAACCACATCCGCTGTTGCGCCGGGGACAACGGGATCCGGGCCGGCCGGGCACGCGCGCTCAGCGGTGGCCGGCGCACCCCGCTGCCCTCCCCTCCGACCCGCCGGGCGAGCTCGGCGACGGTCGGGCCGTCGAAGACGTCCCGGATGCCGAGCGCGGCGCCGGTCGCGTCGTTGATCCGGGCGACCAGTTGCGCCGACACCAACGAATTGCCGCCGAGCGCGAAGAATCCGTCACCCGCGCCGACCCGATCGACACCGAGCAGATCGGTGATCACGCCCGCGACGATCTCCTCGACCGGGTTCCGCGGCGCGACGTAGGAGTGCTCGGCGACACCGGGTGCGGGCAGGCTCGCGCGATCGAGCTTCCCGTGCGCGGTGACCGGCAGCCGGTCCAGGATCACCACCGCCGACGGCACCATGTAGCCCGGAAGCCACTGGGCGACGGACGCTCTCACCTCGTCCGGATCGAGGACCGCACCGCCGTCCGGCACCGCGTACGCGACCAGCCGGATCCCGACGGGGCCCGCGTCGGTGACCACCACCGCGGACCCCACCCCGGATACCGACGCGAGTGCCGACTCCACCTCGCCGAGCTCCACCCGGTATCCGCGCACCTGCACCTGGTGGTCCGAGCGACCCGCGTATTCGAACGTGCCGTCCACCCGCCACCGGCCCAGGTCGCCGGTGCGGTACATCCGGGTGCCGGACCCGGCCGGGTCTGCAACGAACCGCGCAGCCGTCTCCCCCACGCGACTCGGGTAGCCCCGCGCCAGCTGCGTGCCCGACACGTACAGCTCCCCCACCACCCCGGGAGGCACCACGTGCAACCGCTCGTCGAGCACACGCACCCGCAGCCCCGGCAGCGGGCGGCCGATCGACCCCCGGCCGCGGCCCACCGAAGCCCTGGTCAGCAGGTCGTGGGTCACGTGCACGCAGGTCTCGGTGATCCCGTACATGTTCACCAGCTGCGGTGTGGAATCCCCTCGGCGCGCGAACCAGGCGGTGAGCCGCGCCGGATCCATCGCCTCCCCGCCGAAGATCACGTACCGCAGCCGCAGCACCGCGGCGTCCCCCTCGTCGGCGCGTGCCCGCTCGGCGTCGGCCAGCTGGTAGAAGGCGCTCGGGATCTGGCACAGGACCGTGACCGCCTCGTCCTGCAGCAGCCGCAGGAGGTCGCGTGGCGAGCGAGCGGTGATCTGGTCGACCAGCACCACGGTGGCGCCGTGGATCAGCGCTCCCCACAGCTCCCACACCGCGAAGTCGAAGGCGTACGAATGGAACATCGTCCACACGTCGTCGCCGTCGAATCGGAACAACTCCTGCGCACTGCCGAACAGCGTGGTCACACTTCGGTGCGACACCGCCACCGCCTTGGGGCGTCCGGTCGATCCGGACGTGTAGATCACGTATGCGAGCGAATCCGGGTGCAACGGCGCGGTCCGGTCCGCATCGGTCACCGCCTCGGGCGACAGCTCGTCGAGCGCAGTCGCCACCCGGGGATCGCCGAGATCGACAACCGGAATGTCGTTGCGACGCACAGCCGAACCGTTCTCGGCACCGTCGACCAGGACGCACGCCGGCGACGCGTCGGCGAGTATGTAGGCGATGCGGTCCGCCGGATAGTCCACGTCCACGGGAACGTAGGCGGCGCCGGTCGTGAGGACCGCGAGGAGTGCGACCGGCAGATCGTCCGAACGCGCCGTCGCGACGGCCACCAGAGAGCCCGGTCCGACGCCGTGACCGATCAGCAAGCGAGCCAGCGTGTTCGCGCGCGCCGCCAGCTCGGAATAGCGGACGCGCCTGGCGCCGGAGACGACCGCGCAGGCGTCCGGGTTCCGTGCCGCGGCACGCGCGAACAGCTCCGGCAGTGTGGCCGCCGGCACCACGCGGCCGGGCCGCTCCCGCGCCGCGAGCGCCCTTTCCCGCTCGTCCGTGATCACGATGTCTCCCACGACCGCGGTCGGGTCGCTGGCCGCCACGGCGAGGACCCGCACCAACCGATCGCCGATCCCGGCGACGGTGGCGCGGTCGAACAGGTCGGTCGCGTACTGCAGGGCCACGGACAGGCCGGCGGCGCGACCCGAGTCGTCGAACCGTTCCCGCACTCCCAGCTGGAGGTCGAACTTGGCGACACCCGGGTCCACCTCGACTGCCTCGGCGGACAGTCCCCGCATCGCCACCGTCGTCGGCGCGCCGTGCTGGAACTCGAGCAGCACCTGCACCAGCGGCGCGTACGTGGGCGACCGGTCCGAGGCGAACTCGTCGACCAGCCGCTCGAACGGCAGATCGGCATGGGCGAAGGCTCCCAGGTCGGTCTCGCGCACTTGGGCGAGCAGGTCGGCGAACGTGGTCTCGGGACGGACCGTGCTGCGCAGGACGAGGGTGTTGACGAACATGCCGACGATGTCGTCCAGTTCGGGTTCGCCGCGGCCGGCGACCGGTGTGCCCACGGCGACATCGGACCCGGCGCCGAGCCGGGCGAGCACCACCGCGAGCGCCGCGTGCAGGACCATGAACAGCGTGCAGCCGTGCTCGCGCGCGATCCGGACCAGGTCACGGTGGACCCCGGCCTCCACGTCCAACTCGATCCGGTCGCCGGACGCGGTCGTACGCGGGGATCGGGGGCGGTCGTGCGGCAGCGAGATCGCCGCCGGAAGGTCGGCGAGCCGGTCACCCCAGTAGGCGAGTTGCCGGGCGGCGAGTGACTGCGGATCGTCCTCCGCCCCGAGCAGTTCGTGCTGCCACAGGGCGTAGTCGGCGTACTGCAGCGGCAGCGGATCCCACTCGGGTGCGCGACCGGCCACCCGCGCGGCGTACGCCGCCGCCACGTCTCGGGCCAACAGCTCGACGGACTGCCCGTCCGCCGATATGTGGTGCAGCACAACGGCCAGGACGTGTCGACGCGACCCGGTCCGCAGCAGCACGATTCTCAGCGGAACCTGCCCGCGGACATCGAAACCGGCGGCGGCCGTCGCCGCGACCGTCTCCCCCACCCGCTCCGGGTCCACGACAACGGGTGTCAGGTCGACTGCCACGTCCGACGCCGGCAGGATCACCTGGCACGGCCCCCTCGCATCTGCCGGGAACACCGTCCGCAGGGCCTCGTGCCTGTCGATCACGTCGTTCAACGCGGTCTGCAGCGCCGCACGGTCGAGCTCGCCCGTGAACGTCACGGCGAACGGAATGTTGTAAGCCGGCGACGCAGTGTCGATCTGGTTCACCAGCCACATCCGCTGCTGCGCCGGGGACATCGGGAGCCGGTCCGGGCGGTCCCGCGCAACGAGCGCAGGTCGCTCCCGCACCGGCCGACCGGGGTCGGCGTTCTCGAGGATCCGATCGACGTGGTGTGCCAGTCCCGAAACGGTCGGTTCCGCGAACAGGTCACGCACGCTCAGCCGCACCGGCAGCGCCACATTCACCCGTCCGATCACTCGCGTGGCGACCAGGGAGTCGCCGCCGAGATCGAAGAAGCTGTCGTCGACACCGACGTGTTCCTCGCCGAGCAGATCCGCGAACGCCGCCGCGACCGTCTCCTCCGTCTTGCTGCGCGGCGCCTGATATCCGGCGGACGTCCCGCGGAAGCGCGGTTCCGGCAACGCGCTGCGGTCCAACTTGCCGGCGGGGGTCAGCGGGACCCGGTCGAGTGTGACGAGGGCCGCGGGCACCATGTACGCGGGCAGCGACTCGGCGGCGTGAGCGAGGAGCTCGGCCTCGTCGATCTCGGCGCCTGCCGCGGGTCGCACGTAGCCGACCAGCACGACGTCCCCGGAGGGACGGGTGTACCCGGTGGTCGCCGCGAACGCGACACTCGGATGCGCCTGGAGCACGGCATCGACCTCACCGAGCTCGATCCGGAAGCCACGGATCTTGATCTGGAAGTCGCTGCGGCCGAGATACTCGAGCTCGCGCGCGGCCGTGTTCGAGGTCGCGCCGCTCGCCCGAGCATGCCACCGCACCAGGTCACCGGTCCGGTACATCCGCCCGCCGGTGGCACTGAACGGGTCCGCCACGAAATGGTCCGCGGTCTGTCCCGGCCGGTGGTGGTAGCCGCGGGCCAGCCCGTCGCCCGTCACGTACAGCTCCCCCACCGCCCCCTCCGGCACCGGCTGCAGCCGCCTGTCCAGGACCATTTCGCCGCATCCGCGGGACGGCCCGCCGATGGTGACGGTGGCGCCGGGCCGCAACGTGGTGCTGATGCCGGCGACGACGGTGGTCTCGGTCGGGCCGTACGCATTGAACATCCGGCGACCTGCACTGCGGGAACTCGGGGGTGTCGGCGCGCCTCGGGAACCCGGGGGTGTCGGCGCGCCTCGGGAACTCGGGGGTGTCGGCGCGCCTCGGGAACTCGGGGGTGTCGGCGCGCCTCGGGAACTCGGGGGTGTCGGCGCAGCCCACTGCCGGACCAGCTCGGGCGGACACACGTCACCGCCGGTGACCACGCAATCGAGGTGATCGAGTCCGGCGGGATCGACGGATGCGAGCGCGGCGGGGGTGACGAAGGCGTGCGTGACCCGCTCGCGGCGCAGCACGTCCGCCAGTTCCTCGCCGCCGAACACGTTCGGCGGGACCACGACCATCGTCGCGCCGGCCCCCACCGCCATCAGCAGTTCGAGCACGGACGCATCGAAGCTCGGCGAGGAGAAGTGCAGGGTGCGCGAGTCCGCGGTGATCGCGAACCGTTCGCGTTCCTCCGCGGCGAGGTTCGCCAGCCCGCGATGGGTGACCACCACGCCCTTGGGCACCCCCGTCGATCCGGAGGTGTAGATCAGGTAGGCCGCGTCGTCGAGATGCACCGGCCGGGTCGCCGCGACGCGGGAGAACGGGGGGTCCGGCTGCGCGATCGGGTCGTCGAGGACCAGCCACGTGGTGGTCTCGGGCAACCCGTCGCGGTGGGCGCGGACCGTCAGGCCGATTCCGGCGCCGGAGTCGGAGAGCATGTGCTCGATCCGATCCACCGGGTAGTCCGGGTCGACGGGCAGGAAGGCGGCCCCGGTGCGCGCCACCGCCCAGACCGCGGTCACCGACTCGACCGAACGCGCAATCGCGAGGGCCACAACGGAACCCGGACCGACTCCGTGATCGAGGAGACGGCCGGTCAAGCTGTCGGCGAGCTCGTCGAGCTCACGGTAGGAGAGCCTGCGCCCGTCGGCGACGACCGCCTCGTGGTCCGGATCGACCGCGACCGCGTCGGCGAGGATCTGGGCGAGGGTCCGCGGGGCGACGTCGGCCGGACCCTCCACCGGGGTCAGGCCCGCGGCCTCCGCAGCGGTCAGGATGGGCACGTCCCCCACCGGCCGGTCCGGATCCTCGGCGACACCGGCGAGCAGGCGCTCGAACCGGTCGATCAGGGCGGTGACGGTGTGCTCGTCGAGCGCGGCGTTGTCGTAGGTCAGTCGCGCGTCGATGCCGGCGGGCGCGCCCTGCGCGGTGAAGTGCTCGGTCAGGTCGACCGTGAGTTCGGTGTCCTCCGGAGCGATCGCGGCGGACGGGGCGGTGTGGACGCCGAACGTCACGCGAGGCCGGGGCGCGCCCAGCGTCTCGACGACCCGCTCGATCGGGGTCTCCGGGTGCGCGAAGGCGCGGCGCTCTCTTTCGCCGGTCTCTAGCACCAGGTCGGTGAACGCGGCGGACGGGTCGATCGGGGTGCGCAGCGCCACGGTGTTGCGGGTGGGGGTGCTGTCGGGCCGGGCCGGCACCGGGGCGGCGACGACGATGTCGTCGACGTCGGTGAGCCTGCTCAGCACCGCGGCGAGTGCGGTGTGCAGCATGGTGAACGGCCCGACGTCGAGGCCGCGGGCGAGCGCCGTGGCCGCGGTGTGCAGGTCGCGGTCGAGTACGCGCGCGACCGAGCCCCGACCGGTCCGGCCGGTCGGCGCCGGGCCGGCGCGGGGCAGCACCGCCGATTCCGGCTGCCCGGCCAGCTCCTGCGTCCAGAAGGCCAGCTCGGCGGTCTCGCGCCGCATGCGCTCCCCGATCCGGGCCGACTCGGCATGGAGGTCCGACACCACGGTGTTCGGCTCGGCGGCGAGCAGGGCCTCGACCAGTTCGACGAAGCGCCGGTGATGGGTGCGCAACTCCTCCGCTTCGTATCTGTTGGGGTTGCCGCGGAAGTCGACGAGCGTCCGGGCGGGCGAGCCGCTCTGGTAGATGTTGACCAGCAGGTCCCGCACTGGTCCGGAGGTCACGATGTGGTACTCGCCGACGATCGACCCGAGGGTGATCTCCTGACGGAAGAGCATCACGTTGACCATCGGCCCCGACAGTCCCTGCCGCGCGCCGGTAAACCCGGCGTCGCGCCGGATGTCCTCGAGGCTGCACCTCTGGTGACGCAGCGCGCCCATCAGTTCCAGCTGCACCCGCCGCACGAGGCCGGCGACGGTGTCGTCGGGATCGACGGTGATCCGGAGCGGGGCGACGTTGACGAGCATGCCGCCGGAATGCTGTAGCGGCGCGGTGGTACGCGCGGACACCGGTATGTTCACCAGGACGTCGCGGCTGCCCGTCATCCTCGACAGGTAGCAGGCGAACCCCGCGATCAGTACGGCCGCGGACGTGGCGCCGACCAGGGCGTCGGAGGAGTTCAGCCGATCGAGCGCCGCGTCGGTCAGCCGTGCGCTCTCCAGCCGGCTGCGGGCCGCGGCCGGGCCGTCCCGGTGCGCGAGCGTGGAACCGCCCTCGATCCCGCGCACATGCTCCGCCCAGTACTCCCGGTCGCCGTCGAACCGGCTCGACGAGCGGTACCTCTGGTCCAGCTGGTAGAGCGTGCGCAGGTCGAGAGCCCGGTTCGGTTCCGGCTCGACACCCTTGGATGCGGCGGTGTAGAGGGCCGCGACCCGGTTCAGCATCGTCATGCCGCTGTAGCCGTCGAGCGCGACGTGGTGAATTCGCGTGTACCACAGGTAGTCCCTGTCGCCGACCTGGAGGATGGTCATCTCCACCAGGCGGTCCCGCGTCAGCTGGATCGGGGTGACGTAGTCGTTGTCGATCCACGCATGCGCCGCGCCGAGCGGGTCCTTCTCCTGCCGGAAGTCGAACAACGCAATCGAGGTGTCGATCGAAGGGTCGACCATCTGGCTCGGTTCCCCGCCGGTGTCCACCAGACGCAGGAACGGCGACTGGAACTCACGGGCCGCGGTCACCGCCGCCGAACGCAGCAGGTCGAGGTCCACGTCGCCGTGCAGTTCCACGTACTGCGCAATGAAGATCGGCGCCGTCGGGCTGAGCTGCTGACCGAACCACACGCTTCTCTGGACCGCAGACAACGGAAACGCGTCCGACGAGCCGTACGGTTCGGGTACGACTGCCGGCGGCTGCGCGGCGTCGCGGTGCGGATCAGGCGATGAGACGTTCTCCATCCGGATCCTCACGCAGTGGGAATCACTTCATTATCGGCACAGGCTGCTCGTTCAGGGTATAGGGACGCGGCGGTCGTCGCCTCAATTGGTCGGCGCGAGGAGCAGGTGCTTCACGGTGTCGCGGGTGGCGTCCGTCGGCGACCGGCGACGTCAGAACGGCGGCCAGGGAATGGTGCGACGGCCGAACGGCATCGGCATCACCGGATCCGCCAGCAGCGCGGCGGTCCGGGCCCGCAACGCGTCCACCTCGTCGCGGGTGATGTGTTCGTGCAGCCGGTCCGCCAGCTCGCCGTCCAGCCGGCTCGCGAACATCTCGATGTCCGGCAGCAGCGCGCCCTCCACCGGCTGGCCGGCCCAGCCCCACAGCACGGTGCGCAGCTTGTCGTCGGTGTGCAGGCAGATGCCGTGGTCCACCCCGTAGACCGAGCCGTCGACGCCCTCGAGCGCGTGCCCGCCCTTGCGGTCCGCGTTGTTGAGCAGCACGTCGAGCACCGCCATCCGCTGCAGACGCGGGTCGTCGGCGTGGATCAGCGCGACCTCCTCGCCGTCGCTGTCCTCGGCCCGCAGCACCTCGAACCAGCCCGGCGGCACCTGGTCCGGCGGGCACACGTCGACCAGGTCGAGGCGCTCGCCCAGCTCCCCGGTCGGCTCGGGCGTCTCCACCCACTCCTGCACCATCCCGGGGCCGTACGGCCCGTCCCGCAGGACGGTGCGCGGGATGACGCCCCACCCGGTCGCCTCGGACACCAGGTACGACGCCACCTCCCGCCCGGCGAGGGTGCCGTCCGGGAAGTCCCACAACGGCCGCTCGCCGCGGATCGGCTTGTACACGCAGCGCAGGCTCTGCCCGTTCGAGGAGGCCTCGCAGACCAGCGTCGCGTTGCTCGCGGTCACTATCCGCCCGAGTACCGTCAGTTCGCCCGACACGAGCAGGTCGGTGTCACCGGGGTCGGGGAGATCGGCGGTCAAGGGTCAGTTCTCTTCGGTGGGTTCGACGGCGTGGCCGAAGGTGGCGCCGCGCCGGTAACCGTTGGTCCGGATGCAGATGTGGCCGTCCGGGGCGAGCGGTTCGCCGCAGAGCGGGCACGGCGCCCGGCCGGCGGCGATCACCCGCACCGACCGCAGGGCGAACTCCCGGGCCTGTTCGGGTGTCAGGAACACGCGCACCGCGTCGGGGCCCTCCTCGACGTCGTCGAGGACGACGGACTCGTCGACCTCCGACTCGCTGACCGCGAGCAGTTCGACCACCACCGCGCCGGCGTCGGAGTCCCAGCCCAGCCCCATCGTCCCGACCCGGAACTCGGAGTCCACCGGCATCACCAGCGGACTCAGGTCCGCGAGGTCGGTCTCCTCCGGCGGGATCGCGGTGCCGAACCGCCGGTGCACCTCGTCGAGCAGCAGGCCCATCCGGTCGGCGAGCACCTGCACCTGCTGCTTCTCGAGCATCACGCTCACCACCCGGGAGTCGTGGATGGCCTGCAGGTAGAACACGCGGTCGCCCGGTTCACCGACCGTTCCGGCGATGAATCGATCGGGGGTGCGAAATACGTGAATCGCTCGGGACATCTGCACCTCCACCTGTTCGAATCAGCTGCTCACTGGTCATTCGGGATCGGTCCCGCCCTCATTATCCGCTTTTCCATCGGTTCCCACCTCTCCCCCTGGCACCGCGTCCGACGCGCCGACCCCCGCGCCCTTCGACGGCCCGGCGCCGTTCAGCCCGGACAGGTCCGCGCCGGTGTCGTTCATCCGCAGCACGAACGGGCGTGTCGCGGTGTACCGCACGACGCTGATCGAGGCCGGTTCCGCGACGATCCGCTGGAACCCGTCGAGGTGCGCGCCGAGCGCGTCGGCCAGCACCGACTTGATCACGTCGCCGTGGCTGCACGCCACCCACAGCACGTCCTTGCCGTGTTCGGCGGCCAGCCGGGCATCGTGTGCCCGGACCGCGGCGACCGCCCGGGCCTGCACCTGCGCCAGCCCCTCGCCGTCGGGGAAGACCGCCGCGGACGGGTGCTGCTGGACCACCTTCCACAGCGGCTCGCCGAGCAGGTCCTTGATCGGCCGACCGGTCCACTGCCCGTAGTCCACCTCGACGAGCGCGTCGTCGACCACCGGCGTCAGGCCGCGGGCGCCGGCCAGCGGGCCCACGGTGCTCTCGCAGCGCAGCAGCGGCGACCGGACGATCGCGGCGAGCTCGAGCGCGGCGAGGCGCTCGACCACCGAGGCCGCCTGCTCGCGGCCGCGGTCGTCGAGGTCGACGCCGGGGGTCCGGCCGGCGAGCGTTCCGGAGGTGTTGGCCGTCGACCGCCCGTGCCGCAGCAGAATCACCGTCATGGCATCAGCCTAGGTGGCCGCGATCACCCCGGTGCCGAGCAGTCCGAACAGCACCAGGCCGAGGATGATCCGGTAGCCGACGAACCAGTACATCGAGTGGTTCACCACGAACCTGAGCAGCCACGCGATGGTCACGTACCCGATCGCGAAGGCGATGAGGGTGGCGACGATCAGCTGCGCGCCGCTGGCGTTGAGTCCCTCGCCCGCCGGTTCGAAGGCGTCGGGCAGGCTGAACAGGCCGGCCGCGGTCACGGCGGGGATCGCCAGCAGGAACGAGTAACGGGCGGCGGCCTCGCGGGTGAGCCCCAGGAAGAGGCCGGCGCTGATGGTGCCGCCGGAGCGGGAGACGCCGGGGATCAGGGCCAGCGCCTGCGCCGAGCCCATGATGACGCCGTCCTTGAGGGTCAGCCCCTCGATCGGCCGACGCTTGCTGCCGTAGTACTCGGCCGCCGCGATGACCACTGCGAAGACGATCAGCATGGTGGCCACCAACCACAGGTTCCTCGCCCCGGTCCGGACCTGGTCCTTGAACAGCAGCCCGAGTACGCCGACCGGGATGGTGCCGACGATGACGTACCAGCCCATCTTGTAGTCGTGCCCACGCCGGCCCGAGTCGCGCAGGCCCCGGAACCACGCCATCGCGATCCGGGCGATGTCCCGGGCGAAGTAGACCAGCACCGCGGCCTCCGTGCCGAGCTGCGTCACCGCGGTGAACGAGGCACCGGCGTCCTCCTGCCAGAGCACCTCCGAGACGATCCGCAGGTGCCCAGAGGACGAGATCGGGAGGAACTCGGTCAGGCCCTGCACGACGCCGAGGACGATGGCCTGAATCCAGGTCATGGACTCGCCGATCACCGGTCGGCTCCAAAGTGGTTGGCGGCGAGGGCCGCAGGGATGCTGGCTCGAAGATTCACGGAGTGCACCGTACCGGGCGGGTCCGTGCGGCGCTCACGCCGTTGCGGCACTACGCTCCAGAACTTGTGGTGAGTATCTGATGCGGCAGCGCGCGGTCGGTAACAGCGGTCTCCGAGTTTCACGACTCGGCCTCGGCACCCTGGCGTGGGGCCGTGACACGGAGGGCGACGAGGCGGCGGCCCAGCTCATCGGTTTCACCGAAGCCGGTGGCACCCTTGTCGATTCGTCCCCGTTCTACGGCGGCGGCGTCGCCCAGCGGATCCTCGCCGAACTGCTCGACGACGTGATCCCGCGCACCGAACTGGTGATCTCGAGCAGCGGCGGCATCCATCCCGGCCGCGACGGCGTGGACTGCTCGCGCCGCGCACTGCTCGGCCAGTTGGACGCGACGCTGCGCGAACTGGGCACCGACCACCTCGACCTGTGGCAGGTGGCCACCTGGGACCCGTTCACCCCGGTCGACGAGGTGGCCTCGACGCTCGAGTACGCCGTCACGAGCGGCCGGGTCCGGTACGTCGGCGCCCGCGGCTACCTCGGCTGGCAGCTGGCCACCGCGGCCGCGGGCACGCCGCTGGTGGCCACCCAGGCCGAGTACTCGCTGCTCGCCCGCGGGGTCGAGGACGAACTCATCCCGGCGGCGGACCACCACGGCGTCGGACTGCTCGCCGCGGTCCCGCTGGCCGGCGGCGTGCTCACCGGGAAGTACCGCGACGGCATCCCGGCGGACTCGCGGGGCGCCTCCGAGACCGGCGCGGAACTGGTGGCGGGCTACCTGACCGAGGAAACCGCCCGGGTGGTGGAGGCGGTCGTCACCGCCGCCGACGGACTCGGCGCCTCGCCGCTGGCCGTCGCGCTCGCGTGGGTGCGGGACCGTCCCGGGGTCACCAGCGCCATCGTCGGCGCCCGGGACTACGCGCAGCACACCGGCGTGCTGGCGTCCGAGGAACTGGAGTTGCCCGCCGCGATCTCGGCGGCATTGGACGACGTCAGCGCCTGACGGGCCCCGCCCGCCTACTCTGGGCACCGTGCACGCCGAGGAACAACGACGGCGGTTCGCCGCGGCGAGGGTGGCACGGATGGCCACCGTCACCGCCGCGGGCCGCCCACACCTGGTGCCGCTGGTGTTCGCGACGGCCGACGGCCTCGTGTACTCGGCGGTGGACGACAAACCGAAGTCCACCCGCAACCTGCGCCGGCTCGACCACATCACGGCCACCGGCAGGGCCAGCCTCCTCGTCGACGAGTACGACGAGGACTGGCGCCTGTTGTGGTGGGTCCGCGTCGACTGCGAGGCCCGCGTGGCCGACGCCACAAGCCCCGACGGCAGCGCCGGCGTCCGCGCCCTCGTCGCCAAGTACCCGCAGTACACGACCCTTCCCCCGACCGGTCCGGTGATCGTGTTCCGTCCCGACCGGTGGGCCGGATGGTCCGCCACTGCAACGCGTTCCGGAAGGGCAGGCTAACCTAGTGACAACTCGAGGCCCGCGCTCCGCGAAGGTATCGACAAACCACGACCAACCCACGGGGAGATGAGCATGACGACGCTTGACGCGACCGGTACCACGGCGCCGGGCCTGGCCGAACGAATCAGGACCGAAACCGACGCGGCACACCGGAACACGGAGCAGTCCCGCTTCGTCGGCGACCTGCTCGCCGGCAAGCTGACCCCGGCCGCGCACGCCGCCCTGATCGGCCAGACCTACCTGGTGTACCTCGCACTCGAGGCCGCCGGCCGGGCCAAGGCGAGCGACCCCGTCGCCGCGCCGTTCATCGGCGAGGAACTGCTGCGCACCGAGGCCCTCGAGGCCGACCTCGAGTTCCTGCTCGGAGACGGCTGGCGCGAGCAGGTCACCGCGCTGCCCGCGACCGCCCGCTACATCGAGCGGATCGACGAGGTCGCGTACGACTCGTCGACGGGTTTCGTTGCGCACCACTACATCCGGTACATGGGCGACCTGTCCGGCGGCCAGATCATCCGGCGGATGCTCGAGCGCGCCTACGGCTACACCGTCGACGGACTCCGGTTCTACATCTTCGACCAGATCGAGAAGCCCAAGGTCTACAAGGACGAGTACCGCGCCAAGCTCGACGCGGCCCCGCTCTCCGAGCAGGAGCAGCGGCAGCTCATCGACGAGGTGAACCTGGCGTACCAGCTCAACGGCGACCTCTTCGCCGCGCTCGAGGCCGACATCGAGAGCTACCTCGTCAAGTAATGCCCTCCTGCCCCACGGCAGGAGATCTCAGGCTCGATCAGCACCAACCCGCGAAAGGAGGATGGCACCTGTTGCTCCTCGGCACGAGGAGTACCGGCGCCAACCATCCGATGACCAATCACCGCCGCCGTGTCCTCGGCGCACTTGCCGCAGTCACGGTGATCATGGTGACCGCGGGGTGCGGCTCGCAGGACGACGCCGCCACCGGCGGCCAGACCGGGCGCAGCACCGCCACCCTGGCGAGCCTGGACCCGCAGCCGATCGCGGACAACCCGGCCGCGACCCTGCCGGTCACCGTGACGGGGGCGGACGGGGTCGCGGTGACGATCACCGACACCAGTCGCATCGTCGCGGCGGACCAGTACGGCACGCTGACAGAGACGGTGTACGCGCTCGGCCTGGGCAAGAGCCTGGTCGGTCGCGACACCGCCTCCGGGTTCCCGGCCGTCGAGTCGGTGCCGGACATCACGCCCGGCGGGCAATCGCTGTCCGCCGAGGCGATCCTCAACCTGCGCCCGACCGTGTTCCTCACCGACACCAGCATCGGCCCGCGGGCCGTGCAGGAACAGTTGCGAGCGGCGGGCGTGCCCGTGGTGTTCTTCGACCCCACGCGGACGCTGGCCGGTGTCCCCGGCCAGATCCAGGCCGTCGCCGACGCCCTCGGCGTGCCCGCGGCGGGCGCCGAACTGAGCCGGCGCACCGCCGACCAGATCGCGGCCGCGACGGCCAAGGCCCCGACCGACGGCACCCGGCCCAAGATCGCCTTCCTCTACATGCGCGGCACCGCCATCACCATGATGGCGGGCCCGGGCTCGGGGGCCGACTCGCTGATCGAGGCACTCGGCGGCGTCGACGCCGGCACCGCGGCGGGCCTGACCCAGCAGTTCCAGCCAATCACCAGCGAGGCGATGATCGCGTCCGCCCCGGACGTGTTCCTGATGATGTCGAACGGCCTGGACTCCATCGGCGGACTCGACGGGCTGGCGAAGATCCCGGGCGTCGCGCAGACCCCCGCCGGCCGCAACCAGCGGGTGGTGGACATGAAGGACAGCGTGCTGCTCAGCTTCGGTCCGCGCACCGGCGACGTCCTCGACGCCCTCGCCACGGCGCTGTACACCCCGTCGGCCCAGTGACGACCACCGCCGACCCCGTGACCACCACGACACCACCGATCACCCCCGCCCGCCGCCGGTTGCGCGGCGGGACGGTCCTGCTCGCGCTGACGTTGCTGCTGCTCGTGCTGGCGGTCGCGTCGGCCTGCATCGGGCAGGTGCCGACCGGACCCGCCGAGGTGGTGGGCAGCATCCTGCACCGCATCGGCCTCGACATCGGCCCGATGCCCGCGCACCCGAGCGGAGAGGTCACCCTCTGGCAGGTGCGCTTCCCGCGGGTGACCCTCGCGGTGATCGTCGGCGCCGCACTGGCCTGCGCGGGCGCCCTGCTCCAGGGCGTGTTCGCCAACCCGCTGGCCGAGCCCGGCGTCATCGGCGTCTCCGCGGGCGCGGCGGTCGGCGCCAGCCTCGTCATCGTCACCGGCGGCGCGTTCGTCGCGGGCACCGCGGTGGCCGCGGGCGCCTTCGTCGCCGGCCTGGTGACCACCGCCCTGGTCTACCTGCTGGCCCGCTCCGAGGGCCGCACCGAGGTGGTGACCCTGGTCCTCACCGGCGTCGCCATCAACGCCTTCGCCGGCGGACTCATCGCGTTCTTCACCTTCGTCGCCAACCCCGCCGCCCGCGACCAGATCGTGTTCTGGCAGCTCGGCAGCCTCAACGGCGCCACCTGGGGCGCGGTCGCGATCGTCGCGCCGATGGCGGCGGTCGGCATCGCGGTGAGCATGGCGATGGCGTCCAAGCTGGACCTGCTCGCGCTCGGCGAGAGCGCGGCCGCGCACCTCGGGGTGAACGTCGAGCGGCTGCGTCAGCTCGCGGTCGTGGTGGTCGCGCTCCTGGTCTCCGCGTCGGTGGCGTTCACCGGGATCATCCTGTTCGTCGGCCTGGTGGTGCCGCACCTGATGCGGATGATCGTCGGACCGGCGCACCGCATGCTGATCCCCGCCAGCGCACTGTGCGGGGCGATCGTGCTGCTCGCCGCCGACCTCGGCGCGCGCACCCTGGTGCCCAACGCCGACCTGCCGCTGGGCATGCTGACCTCGCTGATCGGTGGCCCGTTCTTCTTCTGGATGCTGCGGCGCACCCGGCACCAGCAGGGTGGTTGGGCATGAGCGCGCTCGCCCGCCGGATCCAGGACCTCCTCGCCCGCGAACTCCCGGTCCCGACCGCGCCCGCGCCCGGCGAGGTCAGCCTGCGCGCCGTCGGCGTCAGCGTGGACCGCGGCCGGCGCCGGGTGCTCGAGTCGGTCAGCCTCGACGTGCGCACCGGTGAGGTGCTCGCGCTGGTCGGCCCGAACGGCGCGGGCAAGTCCACCCTGCTGGCCGCGCTCGCCGGGGACCAGGCCGTGGTGGCCGGCACCGTCGAGCTCGACGGCAGGCCACTGTCCGAGTGGACCGGCACCGACATGGCCCAGCGCCGCGCGGTGCTCCCCCAGCAGCACACCGTCGGGTTCTCGTTCACAGCACGCCAGGTGGTCCAGATGGGCCGCGCACCGTGGACGCGAACCGTCCGCCGCGACGAGGACGACGACGCCGTCCGCGAGGCGATGGCGACCTGCGACGTCGACCGGTTCGCCGACCGCCCGTTCGCGGCCCTGTCGGGTGGCGAACGCTCCCGGGTGGCGCTGGCCCGGGTGCTGGCCCAGCGGACGGGGACGCTGCTGCTCGACGAGCCGACCGCGGCCCTGGATCTCGGCCATCAGGAGGCGGTGATGGGCCTGGCGCGCGAACGCGCTCGCGCGGGCGCGGCCGTGGTGGTGGTGCTGCACGACCTCGCGCTGGCGGCCGCGTACGCGGACACCGTGGCGGTGCTCGAGGCCGGTCGCCTGGCCGTCCACGGCGGTCCGGCCGAGGTGCTGACCGAGACCTTGCTCACCCGGGTCTACGGCCACCCGGTCGAGGTGCTGGCGCACCCGGAGACCGGCGCCCAACTGGTGCTGCCGCGCCGCGGCGGCGGGTAGCTGACCTGTGTTCGTGCGCGCCGCCTAGAACACGTCGATCACGGCGCTGAGTCGGCTGAGGATCGCGCGAACCGTCAGCCCACCGCTGCCGGCCGGCTCCGTCCGCTCCGCGGTGGCCACGGCGTCGCGCACCACCGCAGCCACGCTGCGTTCGTCGGTGAGATCGACGTCGGTGACGGCGAATTCGGCCGTGGCCACCACGTCGGAGCTGTCGGGCACGTCGGTCTCGAGGTCGCGTCGGTACACCTCGACGCGCAGGGTGCTGCGGCGGACCCGGAAGGCGAAGACCTCGCCGTCCGGGTTGCGGCCGAACCCGTGCGCGTAAGCACCGACCGTCAGGTCCTCGAGGACGAACTGTGCGGCCTCGTCTGCGTCCATCGCGTGTCCTCCACCGAGTCGACCGGCGCCTCGTGTTGGCAACAACGGTAGCCGTATTTGTTCCACACGTCCGAGTCGGATTCTCGCCCCCGAACCGAATCAGGGATGCTATGGGGTGGACATGGTGTCCGGCCGGTCGCCGGTCGCGGGGACAAGCCCGCGCCGGCCGCTGCCGAACGCCGAGTGGCGACAAAGGAGACATACATGCGGGGACCGGCGGCACGCACCACGACCGTTCTGGCGGGAGCGCTGTTACTGCTGGTGACCGGCTGTTCCTCGGACAGCGGCGGGGAAGACATGAAGACGATCGACTCGGCCACGGCGGCCGTCTCGCCCGCCGCCGCCTCGCCCGCCGGCACCGTCGTCCCGCTCGGACAGCCGGTCGGCGCCACCGCTTTCGACGCCGCGACGGGCACCGTGGCGCTGCTCACAGACGACGCGACGCACCTGCTGCTCTACCCCGCCGGTGACGTCGCGGCGCCGCCGCGGGACATCACCCTCCCGGGCGGCACCGCATCGCTGTCGGACCCCCGCGACGGCGTGCTGGCGGTGCCCGCCGGCCGTTCCGTGGTGAAGGTGAACGTCGGCAGCGGCGAGACGACCACGCTCGACGTCGACGGCGAGGTCCGCTCGGCCACCCTGCTCGGCGACGGCGGCATGGTCGTCGGGACCGCGGACGGTGCCGTGCTCGAACTCGACGCGAACGGCGCTCAGGCCGGCAAGGTCTCGGGCTTCGCCTCGGTGGACGCCCTGGGCGTCACCGGCGACCAGGTCACCGCGCTCGACCGGCGCCAGACGTCCGTGACGAACGTGATCATGGACGAGGGCCAGGGCATGGCGCTGCGGGCGGGCGAGGGCGCGACGAACCTCGCCACCGATCACTTCGGCCGGGTGCTGGTCACCGACACGACCGGCGGCGAACTGATCGCCTTCACCACCGACCCGCTGATGATGCGTCAGCGCTTCCCCGTGCCGAACTCGCCGTTCGGCGTGACGGTCGACCAGAACACCAACCTGGTCTGGGTGACGCTGACCGGCACCAACGAGGTGGTCGGCTTCGACCTCTCCAGCGGGATCCCGGTGGAGAAGCACCGCTACCCCACCGTCCGCCAGCCCAACTCCGTTGCGGTGGACTCGAAGACGGGCACCCTGTTCGTCGCCTCCGCGACCGGCGACGGGCTGCAGCGCATCGAGACCGCCGGCCAGTGACCGTGGGCCGCACCGACGCCGACCGCGTCCCCACGCCAGGAATCCAGGGAGAACCGTTGTACCGCTTGCTGCTTCGAATCATGTTCCTCGTCCCGCCGGAACGCGTGCACCACCTGGCATTCCGGGCGATGCGTCTGGTCACGTTCTTCGGGCCGCTGCGCGCGCTGGTGGCGCGGGTGCTCACCGTGCGGGACCCGGCCCTGCGCACCCAGGTGTTCGGCGTCGACTTCCCGGCGCCGCTCGGTCTGGCGGCCGGCTTCGACAAGGACGCCACCGGCGTGAACGTGTGGGGCCCGCTGGGCTTCGGTTTCGCCGAGGTGGGCACCGTGACCGCGCAGGCACAGCCCGGCAACCCCGCGCCGCGGCTGTTCCGGCTGCCCGCCGACCGCGCGCTGGTCAACCGGATGGGCTTCAACAACCACGGCGCCGGCCACGCGGCCAACCACCTGCGGCAGCGTCGGGTCGGCGTGCCGATCGGCGCGAACATCGGCAAGACCAAGATCGTGCCCGCCGAGGACGCGGCCGCCGACTACGCGGCCAGCGCGCGACTGCTCGGGCCGCTGGCGGACTTCCTGGTGGTCAACGTGAGCTCGCCGAACACCCCCGGCCTGCGCGACCTGCAGGCCGTGGAGTCGCTGCGCCCGCTGCTGCAGGCCGTGCTCGACTGCGTCGAGGTGCCGGTGCTGGTGAAGATCGCACCCGACCTGTCCGACGAGGACGTGGACGCGGTCGCGGACCTGGCACTGGAACTGGGCCTGGCCGGCATCGTCGCCACCAACACCACCATCAGCCGGGCCGGGCTGGCGACGCCCGACGCCGAGGTCGCCGCGATCGGCGCAGGCGGACTGTCCGGCGCCCCGGTGGCCGACCGGTCGCTCGAGGTGCTGCGGCGGCTCTACGCGCGGGTCGGCGGCCGGCTCGCGCTCGTCTCCGTCGGCGGGATCGAGACCGCGGACCAGGCCTGGGAGCGGATCCTGGCCGGCGCCTCGCTGGTGCAGGGCTACACGGGCTTCATCTACGGCGGGCCGTTCTGGATGCGCCGGATCCACAAGGGACTGGCGCAGCGCCTGCGCGACGGCGGCTACACGTCGCTGTCCGAGGCGGTCGGCGCCGAACACCGGAGCTGACCCTGTGGATCCTCCCGGCCCCGATCGGGGACCGGGAGGACTCACCGGCGCGGGACTAGTGCCCGAAGGTGGCGGTCAGGGTCGCGCGCGCGATCGCGTGGCTGAACAGGTTGAACCCGAGGAAGGCCGGGGTGGAGTCGGTGGTCAGTCCGTCGACGGTCTCCACGCTCAGGGCGTGCACGGCGAAGATGTAGCGGTGCGGGCCGTGCCCGACCGGCGGCGCCGAGCCCAGGTAACGGTGCCCGCCGCCGTCGTTCTTGAGGGTGACGGCGCCCGCGGGCAGTCCCGCGCCCGTGCCGTCGCCGGCGTCGGCCGCCAGTGAGGTCACCGAAGCCGGGATGTTCGCGACGGCCCAGTGCCAGAAGCCGGACGCGGTCGGCGCATCCGGGTCGAACATCGTCACCACGAAGCTCTTCGTCTCGGGCGGGAAGCCGGACCACGACAGCTGCGGGGAGACGTCCTCGCCACCGGGGACGCCGAAGATGCCGCTGCGCTGCGCTGCGGGCACCTCACCGCCCTCGGCGATCTGCTCGGAGGTCAGCTCGAAGGTCGGCAGGTCCGGGAGCGGTCCGTACGGGTCGTGCGACATGGGGGTCCTTTCGTCGAAGGGGCGGCTCGGCCGATCAGCCGGCTCGAGACCGCTTCAGCTGTTCAACAGGAAGTGCTCGAGCACCCGGGTACCGAACTCTAGTGCGTCCACCGGCACCCGTTCGTCCACGCCGTGGAAGAGCGCGGTGAAGTCCAGGTCCGGCGGGAGCTGCAGTGGCGCGAAGCCGAAGCACCGAATCCCCAACTTGGCGAACGCTTTTGCGTCCGTCCCCGCGGACAGCATGTACGGCACGGTGCGCCCGTCCGGGTCGTGCGCGAGGATCGCGTCGTTCATGGCGTCGACCAGGTGCCCGTCGAAGGTGGTCTCGTAGGGGTCGAGCTTGGTGATCCACTCGCGGGTGACGTCCGGCCCGATCAGCTCGTCGACCTCCCGCTCGAACGCCTCCTGCCGACCCGGCAGCACCCGGCAGTCGAACACGGCCGACGCGGTCTGCGGGATCACGTTCGCCTTGTAGCCGGCGGAGAGCATGGTCGGGTTGGCGGTGTCCCGCAGCGTCGCGCCGATGATCCGGGAGATGGTGCCGAGTTTCTCCAGGGTGCCGTCGATGTCGGGCGAGTGCGGGTCGAACTCGAGGCCCGTCGTCGCGCCGACCGCCCCGAGGAACTCCGCCACCGAGTCCGGCACCACCAGCGGGAAGGTGTGCCGACCGAGCCGCGCGACCGCCTCGGCGAGGATCGTGACCGCGTTGTCCTCGTGCAGGAAGGAACCGTGTCCGGCGCGGGCCTTCGCGGTCAGCCGCATCCAGCCGAGCCCCTTCTCCGCGGTCTCGACCAGGTACAGCCGCGCGTCGCTGCCGTCCGGGCGCGGCACGCTCAGGGAGAAGCCGCCCACCTCTCCCACCGCCTCGGTGATGCCGTCGAACAGGTCGGGTCGGTGCTCGACCAGCCACTGCGAACCCCAGGTGCCTCCCGCCTCCTCGTCCGCGAGGAAGGCGAACACCAGGTCCCGGGGCGGCACCGTGCCCTCCGCCTTGAACTGGCGGGCCAGCGCCAACGTCATCCCGACCATGTCCTTCATGTCGACGGCGCCGCGCCCCCACACGTAGCCGTCCGCCACCGCGCCGGAGAACGGGTGCACGCTCCAGTCCGAGGGCTCCGCCGGCACCACGTCGAGGTGGCCGTGGATCATCAGGGCGCCGCGTTCCGGGTCGGCGCCGCGCAGCCGGGCGAAGACGTTGCCGCGGCCGGGCGCACCGGACTCGACGTACTCCGGCTCGTAACCCACCTCTTCGAGCCGCGCCGCCACCCACTCGGCGCACTCCCGCTCGCCCTTGGTGGTCTCGGGCTCCCCGGTGTTGGAGGTGTCGAACCGGATCAGCGCGCTGACGAGGTCGACGACCTCCGCCTCGGCGCGGCCGCGGGCCCGTTCGGACTGCTGGGAATTCTGGGACTGCTGGGATTTCGCCATGTCGGACACCCCCCTTTCCTACCACCGCCCACCTGCCGCCACCGGTTTCCGTCGTCGAACCGACAATCCGCCTCCAAAACAGCATTCTGACCTGCACAAACGAGACGATTTGGGGCTTTGGCCCACTCTGGGTTAATCTTTTCCAGCACGCAGCGAGAGCAGCGAGCAAGCAACACAGTGTGTGCAAGCGCGAGTGGCGGAATGGCAGACGCGCTAGCTTGAGGTGCTAGTGTCCTACTAATGGACGTGGGGGTTCAAGTCCCCCCTCGCGCACTCTGAGTTGAGACAGACGAGAAAGGCCCCGGATTTCGATCCGGGGCCTTTCTCGTTGTGCCGCAAGGACATTGGCGTTCACCTCGACATCATCACCGGCTCGCTGGGCGAGCGCGCCTGGGTCCGCGCGTGCTCCGCGGCCACCAGTTCACGCATCGCGAGTTCCTTCGCGCAGGCCAGCAGGGAGCCGACCGCGCTCACCCGCGGGAACGTCAGGCCGGTGTGGCCCACGTTGTCGTGCTCGTCGTCCCCGTCGTAGATCACCTCGCTGCCGCGCGCCAGCCATCGGGTCAGGTCGGCGACCGACGGCAACGACCCCGTCGTACGAAGGTAGAAGGACTGCAACAGCAGCACCACGCCGGTCGCGCACGCCGTCGCGTGACTGACCCCGTACTGGATCGACTCACCGGTGTCGTTGAGGATCCCGGTGGAGGTCACCGGCGACCCCGGCGCGAACAGCGACGTCGCGCACGCGCCACCCACCTTGTGGTGCAGGCGCTGGGTGAACGGCGTCAACCGGTCCGGAGCCGTGCTGAACGCCTTGGCGCCGTCCCGGTACCGGAACGGTCCCTCGTCGGCGTCGTAGACGGCTCCCACGCTGATCGTCTGCCGGAAGATCGCCGGGTAGCTCATCCCCTGCAGGCCGCCGTGTGCGTAGTACTCGCTGCCCGCGTTCACGCAGCAGGCGACGTCGGCGTCCGCCAGTTCCTGCAGCAGCGCACCGATCGAATCGCCCGGCATGTCGGTGTCGGTGGTCCGGTTGTCCGACGCGCACATCGACATGCAGACCCCGGAGATCCCGAGGGCGGCGCGGTGGTCGAGTACCCACTCCAGCCCGTCCCGGACGTCCGCGAACCGTCCGGTGCCGTCGTCGCACAGGACCTTGACCGGCACGATCCGCGCGTTGGGCGCGATCCCGGTGTGGATCCGGCCCGCGCAGACGATGCCCGCGACGTTGGTGCCGTGGCCGTTGCGGTCGGTGACGTCGGCCCGGTCGTGTCCGCCGTCGGCGGTGAAGTTGCGGCCCGGCACCACCCGGCCGGCGAAGTCCACGTGCGTCGACCGCAGGCCGGTGTCCAGCACGGCGACCGTGACGCCCGCGCCGCCGACGTTGAAGTCGCGTCGCGCGTCGGGCGCGCGCACCAGCGGATCCACCTCGGTCAGTTCCGGAAGGAACGGTCCGTCCTTCTGCAGGGGCGCAGTCACCGGCACCACGGATTCGGCGTGCAGGGTCGGGTGCATCGCCCCGCTGCCGTCGCCGATCGCCCTCTCGTTCAGTGCTCTCTCGTTCATGATCTCGGCCTCTCTCGCCCGCCGGGCGCGGCGGCCCGGCCATCCCCCGACACCAAAAATCCTCCTCGCGCCCGGCGCCGTTGTCACCAGTTGACGGCGGCCGAATCGGCTGGTGGCCGCCGACTCGGTAGGATTCGCTGCGACCAGTACGACGCGATCAGAACTGAGTTTGCAACCGATGGCACAACCAATGACAGGTATCGATCCCACCGACCTGGAGACCTGCATCCGGGTGCTGAACGCGGCCGGTGAGCTCGACTCGGACCACCCCGATTCGGTGGCCCTGCAGCGGGCCAGCGGCAAGATGTTCAAGGAGCTCAAGCGGCGTCGCCGGCTCGAGGCCCGGGACGCGGTCTCCGAGGCCGACCGCGCGGTCGTCGCCGCCACCGCGACCGGCTCGCCCGAGCGCATCGACGACGAGACCGCGGGCGTACTGATCACCTCCAACGCCCCGGGCGCCACGGCGGGCACCCTGATCCGCCCGCGCCCCTGCTACATCTGCAAGCAGCGCTACACCGTGGTCGACGCCTTCTACCACCAGCTCTGCCCGGACTGCGCGGCCAGCAGCCACGCCAAGCGCGACGCCAGCACCGACCTCACCGGCCGCCGCGCCCTGCTGACCGGCGGCCGCGCCAAGATCGGCATGTACATCGCGCTGCGACTGCTCCGCGACGGCGCCCACCTGACCATCACCACCCGCTTCCCCAACGACGCGATCCGCCGGTTCAAGGCGATGGAGGACAGCGCCGACTGGATCCACCGGCTCCGCGTCGTCGGCATCGACCTCCGCGATCCCGCCCAGGTGGTCTCGCTGGCGGACTCGGTGGCCGCCCAGGGCCCGCTGGACATCCTGATCAACAACGCCGCCCAGACGGTGCGCCGCTCCCCCGGCTCCTACTCCGCGCTGGTCGAGGCCGAGTCCGGCCCGCTGCCCGCGGGTGAACTGCCGGACGTGCTCACCTTCGGCAAGACCAGCGACGCCCACCCGGCCTCGCTGGCCAGTTCGCTGCCCGAGGCCGCGCAGTCGATCGTGCACCAGGTCAGCGAGCTGGCCTTGGTCGCGGGTTCGGCCTCCCCCGAACGCATTTCGCAGGGCATCGCCATCGACGCGGGCGGGCTGGTCCCGGACCTCGCACACACCAACAGCTGGGTGCAGACCGTCGCCGAGGTGGACCCGATCGAGCTGCTCGAGGTACAGCTGTGCAACTCGGTGGCCCCGTTCATCCTGGTCTCCCGGCTCCGCCCGGCGATGGCCGCGGCAGCGGCCCGCCGCAAGTACGTGGTGAACGTGTCCGCGATGGAGGGCCAGTTCTCCCGCGCCTACAAGGGCGCCGGACACCCCCACACCAACATGGCCAAGGCCGCGCTGAACATGCTCACCCGCACCAGCGCCAAGGAGATGCTGGACGAGGACGGCATCCTGATGACCGCCGTGGACACCGGCTGGATCACCGACGAACGGCCGCACTACACCAAGCTGCGACTGGCCGACGAGGGCTTCCACGCCCCGCTCGACCTCGTCGACGGCGCGGCCCGCGTGTACGACCCCATCGTGCAGGGCGAACTCGGCGTCGACCTCTACGGCTGCTTCCTCAAGGACTACCAGCCCTCGCCCTGGTGACCTGCGCCACCTAGGCTCGGCGGCATGACCCGCACCCGCGACCTCGACGTCGTCGTCTACGGCGCCTCCGGCTTTGTCGGCAGGCTCACCGCCGAGTACCTGGCCCGCCATGCGCCCGAGGGCACCCGGATCGGCCTCGCCGGCCGCTCCCGGGAGCGGCTCGAGCGGGTGCGGGAGTCGCTGCCGGGGGCGTCGGCGTGGCCGATCCTGATCGCCGACGCCGACGACCCGGACTCGCTGACCGCACTGGCGAAGTCGACGCACGTCGTGGTCACCACCGTCGGCCCGTACGCGAAGTACGGGATCGACCTGGTGCGGGCCTGCGCCGAGGAGGGCACCGACTACACCGACCTGTCCGGCGAGGTGCTCTTCGGCCGCGAGAGCATCGACCGGTTCCACGACGTGGCGGTGGCGTCCGGGGCCCGCATCGTGCACTCCTGCGGCGTCGACTCCATCCCCTCGGACCTCGGCGTGCACGTGCTGCACCAGCAGGTGAGCGCCGACGGCGAGGGCGACCTCACCGACACCACGCTGGTGGTCAGCGCGTTCCGCGGCGGGGTCAGTGGGGGCACCATCGACTCGATGCGCAACCTCGTCGACACCGTGAAGGTGGACCGCGGCGCCCGCCGGATCGCGGCCGGCCCGTACTCGCTGAGCCCCGACCTGGCCGCCGAACCCGACCTGGGCCGGCAGTCCGACTTCGAGATGGTGAAGGGCTCGGACATCGCGCCCGGCCTCGGCGGCCGCACTGCGCCGTTCGTGATGGGCTCGACGAACACCCGGGTGGTGCGCCGCAGCAACTCTCTGCGCGAGTGGGCGTACGGCCGCACGTTCCGGTACCGGGAGGTGATGAGCGTGGGCCAGTCGGCGCTCTCACCCGTCTTCGCCGCCGGGGTGTCGGCGGGCCTCGGCGCGCTGATGGCCGGTCTCGCCTTCGGCCCCACCCGCTACCTCCTCGACCGCGTGCTGCCCGCACCCGGCGAGGGCCCGAACGAGAAGACCCGCAGGACTGGCCATTTCACGATGGACCTCTACACCACCACCAGCACCGGCGCCCGGTACGCGGCCCGGGTGCGCGCGCAGGGCGACCCCGGGTACGCCGCGACCGCGGTGATGCTCGGCGAGTCGGCGCTGGCGCTGGCGTTCGACGGCGAGCGGCTGCCCGCCGCCGCGGGCGTGCTGACCCCGGCCACCGCCATCGGCGACGCCCTCGTCGACCGGCTCCGGGCCGCGGGATTCGAGATCAGCGTCCGGAGGACGTAATCGCGGCGAGGGAGCTGGCGGCCGTCGACCGGGCGGCGGCCAGCACCCCGAACACCAGCAGCGCCTGCCCGGCGACGTAGGTGAGCATCACCGCGAACCCCTCGGCCGGCGGGTGGTACCAGTCCGCGAACGCGCCGAGCGAAATCATGGAGTCGGACAGCAGGAACAGCGCCCCGCCGACGGCCGCGACCCGGCCCAGCGCCGTGCTGAGCACGGCCATCGCGCCGAGACAGGTGCCGTAGACCAGCGCGGGCACGAGCAGCGGCCCCGCACCCGGCGCACAGGCCGCCACCAGGGCGACGATCACCGCGACGTACCCGAACACCGCCGGTCGGCGCAGCACGCTCGCCGCGCGGTAGGGCCAGAACGCGGCGATGTACGCCAGCTGCGCGAGCAGGAAGACCCGATCATCACGAGGAACGCGGTGTCGCCGTACGCGAGGTCCGGCGCGGCGTCGCCCAGCCAGGACAGGCCGAGCGCGGCCAGCGTCAGCCGGACCAGCCGGATCCGCGGCGCGGCGGTCGCCAGCGCCAGGAACCCCGCGAGCAGCGGCATCAGGAACCACTGGCTCACGTTCGCCACGCCGTCCACGCCGACGAGCTGGGCGGCCAGGTGGATCACCGACACCACGGCGAACGCGCCCAGTGCGGCGGCGGGCCGGCGTCCGAAAGTCCGTGCGGGGTCGGCAATCATCTGACCAGGGTAGGGCGTGTCTCTCAACCCCACTCGGATGCACCTGGCGAAGCAATCGTGGTCCGGCAAGCCGGAGGAGTCGCTCCGCGGGCTCCGCTCCCGCGCGGAGGAGAAGCCGATACCGGGGTTGGATCGGCGCCGACGACAACGCAGCGGGGCGGCGATTGGGCGCCAGGGGCGCCGAAACGGGGGTTGGGAGATACGCCCGGTCTGCGGGTATACCGTCCAGGGATGGTGTCCGCCGAGCAGCTCCTCACCGACTACCAGAACGGCTGCGCGCTGCCGCGCCCGTCGGGTCGGGTGGTCTTCCCGCCCGCCGACGGCTACCTCTCGTCCCGTCTGCCGGTCGCCGCCCTCGCCCTGGGGTCCGTCGGCGCGCTGGCCTCGGCCGTCGACCGGCTGCTCGCCTCCCGCGGCCTGGATCCGCACCCGTGGGCGCTCGACCCGGAGCGGGTCGCCGCGTCGTTCGCGGGCGACCGGATGATGCGCATCGACGGCGAACCGGTGTCCGGCTTCGCGCCGATGTCGGGGTTCTTCGCGGCGTCCGACGGGTGGGTTCGCACCCACGGGAACTACCCCCACCATCGCGCCCGACTGCTGGACGCGCTCGAACTCGGGGAGGACTCCGACGCGGGCGTGCTGTCCGCGCGGATCGGCACGATGTCGGCGCGGGAGGTCGAGGAGCGGGCCGCCGGGGCCGGCGCCATTGCCGCCCGGGTACGGACCGAGGTGCAGTGGGCACGGCATCCGCAGGGGGTCGCCTCCGCCGTCGGGCCGATCGTCCGGATGGGCACGCCCGGGTCTGCGCCCGGCACCGACCCGACCCCGCTGGGTCACGCCGGCCGGACCACCGATCCGACCCGGCCGCTGGCCGGGCTGCGGGTCCTGGACCTGACCCGGGTACTGGCCGGCCCGGTCGCCGGGCGGGCGTTGGCGCTGCTCGGGGCGCAGGTGCTCCGTGTCGACCCGCCGCACCTGCACGAGATCGACTGGCAGCACCGCGACACCGGCCAGGGCAAGCGGTCGGCGCTGCTTGACCTCGGCTCCGACGACGGGGCTCGGGCGATGCGCGGACTGATGTCCACCGCCGACGTGCTCGTCACCGGCTACCGCCCCGGCGCGCTGGACCGGTTCGGGCTCGCCGAGGCGGCCGCCGGGATGGTGCACGGCTCGGTCAGCGCGTGGGGCACCGACGGCCCGTGGGCGCACCGCCGGGGCTTCGACTCCATAGTCCAGGCCGCGACCGGCATCTCGCTCGCCGAGGGCGGCGAACATCCCGGCGCGCTGCCGGTGCAGGCGCTCGACCACGCCAGCGGGTACCTGCTGGCCGCCGGGATCGTGGACGCGCTGACCCTGCGCCGCGGCGACGGCTCGGGGCGGACGGTGTCGGTGTCGCTGGCCCGGACCGCCCGCTGGCTGCTCGACGCGCCCGGACGGGTCGCCGACCCGGTGACCGCGCGGGCGCCCGGCGCGGACACCACGGTCACCCACGGGGCGGTCACCGCCGCCCGTCCCCCGCTTCCCGGATGTCAGAGCTACCCGTTCCCCGCCCACGACTGGGGCGCCGACGCCCCGCACTGGGTCTGACCGAAGCCGGGGTCCGACCGGGCGTCGGGTGTGGTCGGGACGGGCTCGCGGGCTGGCAGAATCAGCCGGGTGCGCGAACATCGCTACGACCTGACCGTGACGTGGACCGGCAACAGCGGCAAGGGAACCGCGGACCCTCGCGCCTACGGCCGCGAACACCTCGTCTCGGCGACCGGCAAACCGGACCTGCCGGGCAGCTCCGACCCTTCGTTCCGCGGCGACTCGTCGCGCTGGAACCCGGAGGAACTGCTGGTTGCGTCCCTGTCCCAGTGCCACATGCTCTGGTTCGTCGGCCTCGCGGCGTCGGCCGGTGTGGTGGTGACCGGGTACGTCGACCACCCGACCGGCACGATGACCGAGGAATCCGGCGGCGCCGGGCAATTCGCCGAGGTGACGCTCCGGCCGGAGGTCACGGTGTCGCCGTCCGCGGGCTCGGCGACCGACGTCCGCGACCGGCTCGACGCACTCCACCAGGAGGCCCACCAGATGTGCTTCATCGCGCGCTCGGTGAACTTCCCGGTGCGCCACCAGGCCGGCGTCCGGATCGGGGCCTGAGGTGACCGATGAATCGGCAAGGGTCCCACTGATCCTCGACCTCGACACCGGCATCGACGACTCGCTGGCCCTGCTGTACCTGCTGTCCAGTCCCGAGGCCGAGATCCTGACGGTCGCGAGCACCGCGGGCAACGTGCCCGCCGCACAGGTCGCCGCCAACAACCTGGCCTGGCTGGACATGTGCGGCCGGCCGGGCGTCGAGGTCACTCTCGGTTCGCCGGTGCCGTTGACCGATCCGCTCCGCACCACCGAGGACACCCACGGCCCGCAGGGCATCGGCTACGCCGAGCTGCCCGCGTCGGGCCGGCGGGTCTCGACGCGCAGCGCGGCGCAGGCCTGGGTGGAGGTGGCACGGTCCCGGCCCGGCGAGGTGACCGGACTGGTGACCGGCCCGCTGACCAACCTGGCACTCGCGCTCCGGCTCGAACCCGCACTGCCACAGCTGCTCCGGCGGCTGGTGGTGATGGGTGGCGCGTTCAACCATCCCGGCAACACCACCCCCGAGTCCGAGTGGAACATCTCGGTGGACCCGGAGGCGGCGCAGGAGGTGTTCGCCGCGTTCTCCGCGGCGCCCGCGGACCGTCGGCCGATCGTCTGCCCGCTCGACATCACCGAGTCCATCGAGATGCGACCCGAGCACCTGCGCCGCCTCGCCGCGGCCGCGGGCAGCGTGCCGGCCGAGATTGTCACCGAGCTGGATCCGCCCGGAACCCGTTCGGCCGCATCCGTTCCGATCATCCGACACCTGTCCGACGCGGTGCGGTTCTACCTCGAGTTCCACCGCGACCACGGGCAGGGCTTCCTGGCCCACATGCACGACCCGTTCGCCGCCGCGCTCGCACTGGACCCGGCCCTGGCCGAGTACCGGCCCGCCACCGTCGACGTCGAGCTCGCCGGAACCCTCACTCGCGGTTGCACGGTCGCGGACTGGCACGGGATGTGGGGCCGCCCACCGAATGTCGACGTCGCGGTCCGGACCGATCCGGACGCGTTCTTCGCCCGTCTCGTCGACCGGGTCGGCGCCTTTGCCCGAGGTCAGACGGACGCCGATCTGCGCACGGGTTCGGACGAATTCGGGACTTAAGTCACACCTGTCACACGCAGGGTTGTAGCGTCGGACCAAACCCCACGAGGGACAGCACGATTGGGAGGTCTGGATGATCGATCGGCGAAGGCTTCTCCTGGGTGTCGCGGGCGCCGGCCTGTTGGCGGGCGGCACCACCGCCGGACCGGCACAGGCGCAGTTGTCGTCGAACTGGCCATTGCCGCAACCGACGACCCCGCCGGCGGCCTCGCCGCTGCCGCCGGTGCCGGCTCCCACCGTCGCGCCTGCCCCGACATCCGCGCCCACCACGACCGCCGCCGAGCTGCCGTTGGCACTCGTCTACCGCGGACCCGCCTCCTCGCCGGGCTGCCCGGAGTCCGCTGCCGCACTGCTGCAGACGGCGCCGCGGCCGTTCCGCACCGCGTACGTCGGACCGCAGGAGAAGCTGAAGATCACCAAGAATGTCCTCGACACGGCCACCGTCTACGTGCAGCCGGGCGGCGGCACCCTGTCCGCGGCCTGGGTCGCGATGCAGCCGTACGCCAACGTCATCCGGAACTGGGTCTCCGGGGGCGGGAACTACCTCGGGTTCTGCCTCGGCGGCTACCTCGCCGGCGCGACACCGGGTTTCAAGCTGCTGCCCGGCGACACCTGGCAGTACATCACCGCGGCCGACGCGACGGTCACGACCACCGACGCCGCCCGGATCACCGTCCTCTGGCGCGGCGAACCACGCACCCTCTACTTCCAGGACGGCCCGGTCTTCGAGCTGAACTCGAACCACACCGCGCAGATCCTCGCGACCTACGCCGGTGGCCAGGCCGCCGCGGTGGTCGCGGACTATGCCGCCGGCCGGGTCGGCGTCGTCGCACCGCATCCCGAGGCGCACAGCGGCTGGTTCCGCAGCGACGGGCTCTCGCCCACCAACGCGATCCACCCGGAGCTCGGACACGACCTGATCGAGACCACCGTCTACGGCGGCTGACGGCACCCCGGCAAGGCGCTCAGGCGAGGCCGCTCTCCCTCGCAACCCGGATCGCATCGGCCCGCGTGTGCACGCCGAGCTTGCGGTAGAGGGACTGAAGTTGGGTCTTCACCGTGTTCGGCGAGACGTACAGGCGCGAGGCAATTTCCGCGACGGTTGCCCCGTCCACCATGGACCGGAGCACCGTCGCCTCCCGGCCCGTCAGGCTGACCATCCGCACCGGGTCCGGGAACTGCGCCGCACGCTCCTCGGCCGGCAGCGTCCGCCACGCCTGCGGCGCGGGCAGCTCGTCCGACAGGGCGGCCACCGCGGCTGCCGGCACGGTCGTCAGCAGCCCGACCGCCCCGGTCTGCTCGACGAATGCCACCACCCGGCGCCAGCCCCGGCCGGCGGCCTCCACCTCCCCGAGGGCGAGCGATGCTGCCGACCCGAGCAGGACCGCCTCCATCCGGGTCCCCGTCCACGCGTCGCCGCGGTGCGCCAGCTCCTCGCACTCCACGGCGGCGGTGCCCGGGTTCCCGGTTTGGAACTCGACCCGGGCCCGCACCAGTGCCACCAGCGGGTGGGACCGGTACGTTCCCGCCACCGCTGCTCGCGCCTCGGTCGCGCGCCCCAGCGCGCAGCGGAGGTCCGCCTCCACCGCGGCCAGCAGCGGACCGGACACGCTCCCTGGCCTCAACCAGCGGCCGTACACCGCGACGGCCCGGCGCACCCGGTCCAGCCCCTCCTCCGCGGCACCCCGCGCCAGGTCCAGCCGGCACCGCGCGTAGACCGCGAAGCCCCAGAGCTCGTCGCGATCGGACAGGTCGTCGAGCTGGTCGAGGGCCCGCGCCGCCGACGCGGTGTCGAGGCGTCCCACCCCGACCAGCGCTCGAGCCACCAGACCGGGAACCCGCACCATCGGCCCGACCCATCCGGCCGGCACCCCGAACCGGGCCTCGGCCTCGAGCCACTGGTCGGCGAGGCCGGACTCGCCGGTGAGCGCATAGTTCAGTGCGAGCGCCCCCGCCGCGTTGCGGGCGGCGAACTCGATGCCACCGAGCTCGCTGGTCCGGTACGCCCGCAGCAGATCGGTCGTCGACTCGCCGAGGTCGCCGGCGAGTTGCCGGGTGATACTCCACTGCAGCCGGAGCAGCGGCAGGATCTCGTCGATCTCGGACCGGTCCGCCGCCGCGGTGCCGACGGCCAGGGCCGAGGTGTGAACGGCAAGGTCGACGGCGCGGCCGAACTCCCCGGCGAACCGCAGGACCATCATCTGGACCGTGTTCAGGATGAGGGTGTCGCGAAGCGAGAGCGGCGCCCGACTCCCCGCGGTGCGTCCGGCCGGCCCGGCCGCACCCGGATACGGGACCTCGACCTGGTCGGATCCCCAACGGACGAAGAGCTCACGGGCCGCCTTCACCGTGGGGAAGCCCTCGACCACCCACGGCGGCAGCGCGGTCAGGCTCTCCCGCAGCACCCTCGGCCGGGTGTGGATCATCTCCACCCAGTTTTCCTCCACGATCGACAGCGCGAGGTCCCACTGCTCCGCCTCGACCGCGTGCACCAACGCCTCGGGCAGGTCTCCGGACTGCTGGAAGTGGCGGGCCAGGACCGCGGACTCCGGGAGGCTCCGCCCACCGTGCTCCGCCCTGGCGGCCCGGACCAGCGCGGTCCGGACCGCCGGAGGGTAGACCCACTCGTCGATCTGCGGGCCCGCCGCACGCACCAGGACGCCGGCCCGCTCGAGGGTCAGGATGTGCGACCGGGCGCCGTCGCCGGTCAACGCCGTGGCGACGGCCGCCGTCACAACGGCGGCGACCGAGGTCGAGAGCAGGAACGGGCGAAGCGGCGCGAGCTCGGCGTCACCGAGGAACTGGTCGGCGACGTACCGGTCGACCGCGGCGTCGAGCGCCTCGGTCGAGCGGGCCCGCTCGACCTCGTAGTCGGCGCCGAACACGCGAGCCACGGCCAATGCGGACCTCACCAGCCCGGCGTGCCCACCCACCGCCGCGTGGATGCTGCGGTAGGTCCGCTCGTCGAGGACCACGCCCGACCGGGCGAAGTACTCGGCCGTCTCCGACTCGGTGAAGGACAGCTCGGCACCGACGAGCACCGTCGCCTCGAGTTCCGCGGGCCAGTGGTCCGCGAACCCCGCGCCCCAGCGCGTCGTGACGATCACCCGGGTGCCGGGCCACGACCGCAGCAGTCCGAGAATCCCGGTCCGGTGGTCCTCCTCGCGAAGCAACTCGGGCAGGTCGACGACAACCGCGGTGCCCACGCCCGGGTCGACCCGACGCAGCACCTCGTCGACACACCGCCAGTAGTCGGCCGGATCAAGGCCCGGGGCGGGCGCCGGGACCAGGACGGCGTGCAGGTGCGCCGCCGCGGGAGTCGCCAACCACGACTGCACGAGCGCGGACTTGCCGGAGCCCCGCGGGCCACCGATCACCGTGAGCGGGCGCCCCTCGTCCAGTCGGGCGAACAGCCGTGGGCGCGGCGCGACCGTCGGATCGGCCACCGACACGGACCCAGCCGCAGACCTGACGACCTCACCACAGAACGTCTCGAACACCCTGCACCCCCCTCGGCCGGTCAACTGTGTGGTCGGGCGGGCGCGTCGTTCCGTTACCGCAAACCGGACATTCAGCGCATCGCCTACCCTCCACTCGAAGTTACCCGCGATGTCACTGGACGCAAACAGAGCCCAAACTTCAGGGTGATCCAGGACACTCGCAGTGGTCGAAACCGGGTGAAGACGAGGTTGAAATCTGCACCACATCGGATGGCCCCGAGTCCGTCACATCACCCCCGACTGCCGATTCCGGCCGAATCCCAAGACCTCGGCCGAGGCACATTCCACCCCAGCGTCGAAACCGCCTGACGCCGTACAAAACTATCCACACGCAGGCCCTTTGTCGCCAAACCCGGACCCGCGGTACGGATTTGGACGACCGTCCGGAAAGGGTCCACTCGCCCGCCGGGCCCGGGCGAGGCCAGTGGTCACCCATCCACTGGGACGCCGCCGGCACGTCGGCGACGCCCAACCCCCATGGTTCTATGGCCGTGCTGTTCGCCTCAATGTTAACCATCAAATAACTTTCGCCTGGGGGGGCCTCCTTGCACGAAGACATGACAGCACCGATGCGGCGGGTGGAGCCGAGCCCGGCCGGAGGGTCCGCCTTCCGGCCCCTCAGTCGTCGGCTCAACCATGTCTTCGAGGCCACCGCCGACCTCACGCCCTCCGCCGTGGCGGTCGAATGTGGGTCCGTCCGACTGACCTACGCTCAGCTCGAGTTCCACGCCAACCAGCTCGCCCACCAGCTCACCGCGCTGGGCAGCGGGGTGGGGTCGCGGGTGGCGATCCTGCTCGAACGCTCGCCCGCCACGTACGTCGCGATCCTCGGTGTGCTCAAGGCCGGCGCGGCCTTCGTGCCGATCGACCCGGCCTCACCGGCCGACCGGATCGCGTACATAACCGAAGACGCCGGGGTGGACCTCGTCGTCACCACCGCATCGTTCGGGCAGACCCTCTCCACGCTGCACACCAACTGGCTCGAGCTCGACACCCAGGCCGCCGAGATCTCCGGCCAGCCCGGCACCCGGCCGGACCTCGAGATCCTGCACAAGGACCCGGCCGCCTACGTCATCTACACCTCCGGTTCCACCGGAAGGCCCAAGGGCGTCGAGGTCGCGCAGTCGAGCATCTGCAACTTCCTCGACGTGGTACCCGAGGTCTACGACGTGCAGCCCACCGACCGCGTGTACCAGGGCATGACCATCTCGTTCGACTTCTCCATCGAGGAGATCTGGCCCACCTGGGCCGTCGGGGCGACGCTGGTCGCCGGCCCCACCGACTCCCGCCGGCTCGGTGGCGAACTGGCGGACTTCCTCGACGACGCCGCGATCACCGTCCTGTACTGCGTGCCGACCCTGCTCGCGACCATCCCCCGCGACCTCCCCCGGCTGCGCAGCGTCCTGGTCGGCGGAGAGGCCTGCCCCCGCGAGATCGTCGAGCGCTGGGCGCGGCCGGGCAGGCGGATCCTCAACACCTACGGGCCCACCGAGGCGACGGTCACCGCGACCTGGTGCGAGCTGCTGCCCGGCCGCCCGGTCACCATCGGCGTACCGCTGCCCACCTACTCGGTTGTCATCCTCGACGAGGACCGGTACCCGGTCGCCGACGGCGAGGTCGGCGAGATCTGCATCGGCGGACCCGGCGTCGCCCGCGGCTACGTCGGCCGCCCGGACCTCACCGCGGACCGCTTCTTCCCGCATCCCTTTGCCGGACCCAGCGGACGGCTCTACCGCACCGGCGACCTGGGCCGCATCACCGACGACCGCGAGATCGAGTACCTCGGGCGCGCGGACAGCGAGGTCAAGATCCGCGGCCACCGTGTCGACCTCGGCGAGATCGAGAGCGTGCTGCTCGAGGACCCCGCCGTCGCCAGCAGCGTGGTCACCCTGGCCACCGTCACCGGCTCCCAGCACCTCGCCGCCTACCTGGTGCTGCGGACCGGTTCGGCCCGCCAGGGCGGCTCCCCCGAACTGATCGAGCGCCTGCACCGGGAGGCGCACTCACGCCTGCCCGACTACATGGTGCCCACGTTCGTCGACATCGTCGACGAGCTCCCGATGATGCCCAGCGGAAAGGTCGACCGGCCCCGACTGCCGGAGCCGACCGGACAGCGTCTGGCACTTGCGGCCGGGCCCGTGGTGGCCGCCGCGTCGGACCTCGAGCGCACCCTCCAGGTGCTGTGGGCCGAACAGTTGGGCGTCGAGGCCGACGCGCTGTCCGTGGACGCGAACTTCTTCACCGAACTGGGTGGACATTCGCTGTTGGCCGCGCAGCTGGTGACCACGCTCCGTGAGCGCGGCGTCGACGACGCCCTCGGCATCCGGGACGTGTACGCAAACCCGACGGTCCGGGAACTGGCCGCTGCCCTGGCGCCCGCGGCCGGTCGGGCCGCGGTCGCGGCGCCGCCGGTGGACAAACTGCCCCCGCGGGTGCCCCGTGGCTCGGAAGTGGCCCGGGCCGGCGGTGCACAGGGCGGGCTGCTGCTGCTCATCCTCCTGGTGGTCACCCTTCCCGTCTCGGTCGTCTACAGCCTGCACGACGGCCAGCCCTCCTTCGGCGCGCTGGTGGACCTACTCCTGGCAACCGTGCCGACGTATCTGCTGGTGCGCTGGGTGCTGCCGGTACTGCTGGTCCGCCCGCTCTCCCGCGGCATCAAGCCCGGCACCTACCCCCTGTGGGGAGCCACCTACCTCCGACTGTGGATGGTCGAGCACCTGATGATGCTCTCGCCCATGCCGGTGCTGAGCGGGTCCCCGATGATGGCGAGCTTCCTGCGCGCCACCGGCGCCGAGGTGGGCCGTGACAGCTACATCGGGACCAGCACGGTGCCCTTCCCCTCGATGGTGACCATCGGCGACCACGCCTCGATCGGCTACAACACCGACCTCCGGCCGTGGCATGTCGCGAGCGGCTGGGTGGTGCTCGCGCCCATCGTGATCGGCGACCGCGCCTTCGTCGCCGAGAACTGCGTCCTCGAACCAGGATCCGGGCTCGGCGACGACGCGATGCTCGGCGAGCAGTCCACCCTCACCCGAGGCTGGCGGATCCCGGACGGTCAGCGCTGGATCGGCTCACCGCCGTCCGAGGTGCCCGCGCTGAGCGAGAGCGTCGAGGCCATGCACGCCGCCGGACCCGCGCCGAGCTGGACCCGCCGACTGACCGCTGCTGCCTGGGGCGGCCTGGCCCTGCTGGAACTGCTGGCCATCGCGACCATCGTGCCCAGCCTGGTCATGGTCTGGGCCGTGCTGCTCGAGTACGGCATGATCGCCGCACTGCTCGCGACGCTGCTGTCCGGCGCCGTCTACGTGCTCACCGTCTGCGCCGTGGTCGCAGGCGGCAAGAAGCTGATCCTGCCGAATCTGCCGGCGGGCGAGTACCCCACCGCGTCCGGCCTCGGGATCCGGAAGTGGATGACCGACAAGCTCTTCGAGATGAGCCTGACCTACAACAATTCGCTCTACGCCACCCTGTACACGGCACCGTGGCTGCGCCTGCTCGGCGCCCGGGTCGGCGCCGGTGCCGAGGTCTCGACGGTGGCGCACATCGACCCGGACCTGCTCACCATCGGCGACGAGAGCTTCGTGGCCGACATGGCCAGTCTCGGTGGGGCGACGGTCTGCAACGGCCGAATGCTGTTCGAGCACACCGAGGTCGGGACCCGAGCGTTCGTCGGCAACGCCGCCATGCTGCCGAGCGGGACCCGCACCGGCGACGGCTCGCTGATCGGCGTGCTCACGGTGCCGCCCGCCGGCGGCGTGCCGCCGGACACCTCCTGGCTCGGCTCGCCCGCGATCTTCCTGCCGGCGCGTCAGGACAGCGGCGACTTCGACGACTCCGAGATCTTCAGCCCGGGCCGGGGCGTCGTCGCCCACCGGCTCTTCATCGAGTTCTTCCGGATCACGCTGCCCGCCACCGTGGTCGGGGTCAGCCTGTACTTCTACCTGCTCGGCCTGTCCCAGTTCGCCCGCAACACCGGCATGTTCGTGACCGTCGTCGTCGCCCCGCTGCTGGCGCTGGCGACGGCGTACGGCGTGGTGCTCTACGCGGCCGCGGTGAAGCGGAACATGGTGGGCACCTACGTGCCCCGCGTCGAGCCGCTGTGGGCGAAGTTCGTCCGTCGCGCCGAGTTCGCGACCGGTGTGTACGAGGCTGCCGCGGTACCGGTGCTGCTGCACCAGCTGATGGGCACCCCGTTCCTGCCCCCGCTGCTGCGCAGCTTCGGCGCCACCATCGGCCGCCGCGCCTGGATCGGCACCACCTACCTCACCGAGTTCGACCTGGTCCGGATCGGCGACGACGCCACCGTCGGGGCGGGTGTCTCACTGCAGACCCACCTCTTCGAGGACCGGGTGATGAAGATGTCCACGGTCACGGTCGGCGACAGCGCCACCGTCGGCACTCGCTCGATCGTCCTCTACGACGCGGTGGTCGGCGACGGCGCCGAACTCGATGCGTTGTCGCTGCTGATGAAGGGCGAGCAGTTGCCACCGCACACCCGGTGGCACGGGATCCCGGCACAGGGAGTCCGCTCGTGACCACCCGTCGTCCGCTCGCGCTGGTCTACCGCGGCGGGGCCACCGCGCCCGGCTGCCCCGAGTCCGTCGCGTCGCTGCTGCGCCGCAGTCGGTGGAACTTCGACATCCACTACGTGGGGCCGCGGGAGGACGTCAAGCTCACCCGCGCGGCCCTCGGCGTGGCGACCGTCTACGCGCAGCCCGGCGGCGCCACCCTGGGACCGGCCTGGCGGCGAATGCGTCGGCACCGGGACACCATTCGCGACTTCGTCTCCGGAGGCGGCCGCTACCTCGGCTTCTGCCTGGGCGGCTACCTGGCCGGCGCCACCCCGGGCTTCGACCTGCTGCCCGGCGACACCGACCAGTACATCGCCTCCGCCGGGGCAGCCGTGGCCTCGACCGACGCCACCACCGTCGAGGTGCGGTGGCGCGGATACCGTCAACCCCTCTATTTCCAGGACGGACCCATGTTCGAGCTGAACGCGGCCCCCGCCGCCCACGTCGAAGTCATCGCAAACTACGCCAACGGGCAGGTGGCCGCGCTCGCCACCGACTTCGGTTCGGGCCGGGTCGGCGTCGTCGGCCCGCACCCGGAGGCCGATGCCGACTGGTTCGCCGACTCCGGCCTGCGCACACCCGAGTCCACCGGCGTCGCCGCCGGGCTGGACCTGATCGACGCGGTGATGTGCTGACCATGAGCGTCACTCCGGACACCGCGGCCGTCTCGCAGCCGACCGCCGCTCCCCCGACCCGCCAGGCCTCGCGCCTCGTCGGCGTCGACGCCACCCGCGGGTTGGCGGTCCTGGGCATGATCGCCGTCCACTCCCTCAACGAGTACGACGACGCCGGCGAACCCACCTGGATGTTCTCGCTCGCGGCCGGTCGCGCCGCGGCCATCTTCGCGGTGCTCGCCGGGGTGAGCATCGCGTTCATCTCCCGACGTCGCCGCCTGCATCGCGGCCCCGAGGCCACCGGGATCAGTGCGTCACTGGCCGCCCGGGCGGTCGTGATCGGACTGATCGGACTGTCCCTGGGATACACCGACATCGAGTTCGGCGTGGTGATCCTGACCTACTACGCGGTCATGTTCCTGCTGGCCATCCCGCTGATCTACCTCTCGACCCGGACGCTACTGGTGTCGACGGTCGCCGCCGGACTGCTGCTGCCGGTTCTCAGTCAGGCGCTGCGGCCCCACCTGCCCGAGTTCCTCGACGAGCAGCTGAGCTTCGGGGCGCTGTTCTCCGATCCCCTCGGCATGCTCTCGACGCTCGTCTTCACCGGCGAGTTCCCCGCGTTGGTCTGGATGACGTACGTGGGCGCGGGCATCGTGGTCGGCCGGCTCACCCTGACCTCGATCCGCGTCGCCGCGGGTCTGGCCGGTACGGGCGTCGCGCTGATGCTCGGTTCCGCCGTCACCTCCTGGGCCCTGCTGAACCCGTTCGGCGGCCTCGAACACCTCGACGCCACCACCGACGACGACGTCATCGCCGAACTGCTGGCGTTCGGCGGCGACGGCACCGTCCCCACCACCACCTGGTGGTGGCTCGCGGTCGACGGCCCGCACACCGGCACCCCACTGGACCTGGCCGCGACCATCGGCAGCACCCTGGCCGTGCTCGGGGTGGCCCTGCTGCTCGGCCACGTCACGCGCCGGTACCTCGCGCTGGCCGTCCGGGTGCTGTTCGTCCCCCTGGCCGCCGTCGGCAGCCTGTCGTTGACGGCCTACGTCGGCCACATCATGTTCGTGAACTCGGACTTCGACGTGTACGGACCCTGGTCCGGCTACCTGCGCCAGGTGGTGGTGATGATCGCCCTGGCCATCGTCTGGAAGGCCACCGCCGGCCGTGGCCCGCTCGAGGGACTGGTCACCGCCGTGACCAGCCGGGTGCGCCGCCGCACCGAGGACTGGGCCTCACGCCGGTCTGCCGGGCACGGGCCGGCGTGAGTACCGGGCGTGAGCAGCTGACCCGGCGGCGGTTCCTGCTCGGTGCCGGGACGGCGGCGATCGGCGGCGCCGCCGCCGGCTGGGCACTTCACGAGCGGCCCGACGATCGACCGGTCGCGCTGGTGTACCGGGGGAAGGCGTCCTGCTCGGGCTGTTCCGAGGCCGTCGGGCGGCTCCTCGAATCGGCGCCGGACCCGTTCCGGGTCGTCTACTGCGGACCGGACGAGGACGTCGAGCTGACCGCGGAAGCGCTCGCCGGCGCCGCCGTCTACGCCCAGCCCGGCGGCGGCGAGGTGCGTCCGGCGTGGCGCCGGATGCGCTCGCACGCAGCCGACATCCGGGCCTACGTCCACGGCGGCGGCAACTACCTCGGCTTCTGCCTGGGCGCCTACCTCGCCGGGGCCGATCCCGGTTTCGACCTGGTGCCCGAGACCGTGCACCGCTACCTCGGGACAGCCGGCTCGGAGGTGCAGGACACCGACGACACCGTGATCGAGGTGAACTGGCGCGGCGAGCGGCGGCACATGTTCTTCCAGGACGGCCCGGAGTTCACCGGCGACTGGGTCACCGCCCCGGAGACCACGGTGCCGGCGCGGTACCGGACCGGGACGGTCGCGGCCGCCGTCACCGGCTACGGCGCCGGCCGGGTCGGGCTGGTGGGACCGCACCCGGAGGCCGACGAGAGTTGGTACCGCGGACCCGGACTGACCAACCCCGACGGCATCCGGTTCGACCTCGGTCACGACCTGGTCGCCGCGACCGTCGCGCGCTGACCGGCGTCAGCCGGTGGGGGTGACGGCGGGTGTCGGCGCCACGGACAACCCGGTGTAGATCTCGTCGAGAACCGTGGGCAGCAAGGCATTTGCCGTGGTCCTGCCGTCGGGCGAGAGGGTCAGATTCGTCCAGATCACCAGCGTCACGTCGTTGTCCGGGTCGTGACCGATGAAGGAGTTGAAGCCCGGAAGCTCGCCGCCGTGGTAGTACATCGAGGCGTTCGGCCCGAAACGCTGGTACGTGATGCCGTAGCCGTACTGCCGGCCGTCCGGTGAGTTCGGGTCCTCCGGCTGCAGACTGTGGAGCCACTGCTGCTGGTGGTCGGCGTCGAAGACCTTGCCCGACACCAGCGCTCGGGTCCACGTGGCCAGGTCGTCGGCCGTTGAGATCACCGCCCCGGCGGCGGTGGCGTAGGACGGGTTCTGGTGGGTGTAGTCGAGGGGTTGCAGGGCGCCGCTGCGTGCGGCGGCCTGCAGGTCGGCGGGGTACGGCTTGTCGACCAGCGCGTAGGACGTGTCGCCGTACATGTAGCCGCGCGAGTAGCGCTCCGGCAGCGAGTTGTCCTCGGCCGCAGGCAGCGACGTCCGCCCCAGCCCGAGCGGGCCGAACAGCCGGTCCTGCAACTGCTGGGCCAGCGGGCGGCCGCCGGCCTTCTCCGCCACCAGGCCCAGCAGCGCGTAGTTGGTGTTGCTGTACTCGAATGCCGTGCCCGGCGGAAACCCCGGCGGGTGCCGGAACGCGATGTCCAGCACCTCCTGGGGTGTCCAGACCCGTGCCGGGTCGGCGTCCAGGGCCGCCGACAACTCCGGCGCGTCCGTGTAGCCGTAGAGCCCGCTGCGCATCTTCAGCAGCTCCGAAATGGTGATGTTGTCGCCGTCGGGCACGTCCGGCACGTAGGCGGACACCGGGTCCTCGAACCGGAGCTTGCCGTCCTGGGCCAGCAGCACGATCAGCGCCGCCGTCATCGTCTTGGTGTTCGACGCGACCCGGAAGTGGGTGCCGGTGTCCGGCGGGGTCTGCGCGCCCAGCTCGGTGGTGCCGACGACCGCGTCGAAGGTGCCCTGAGGGGTGCGGAGCTGAACCACCGCGCCGGGGACCATCAGCACCTCGGCGGCGTCCGCCACCGCCGCCTGAAATGCGGCCGGGTCGATCGGCTTCAGCGCGGCCGATGCCGGCGCGGAGACGGTGGTCGCGCCGGATCGCGACGAACTGGTGGTGTCCGACGTGCCCGAACAGCCGGCGATCGCCAGCGCGGCGCACGACGTGAGGACCGCGAGTCGGGTGGCGCGTGCGTGCCGGAGGCGACGCCCGCCGTGGCGGGAGCCCGGACCGCGGTCCTTGCGGGAAACCCTCATGGTCGGCACTTCCGCCTCTGCCCCGGGCCGAGTACCGCGCCGATGAGCGGTACCTGGTGGGTCGACCTCGCGGCGTCGCAATCCTAACACCGCGCCGACCGCAGGTCCGGGACAGAAAGCCTCTGACCTGCATCGAACCGGTTCGGCCGGGCTCAGAGGCCCGGCCGAACCGACCGTCAGCTGTCGAACGCGTCCAGGATCCGGTGCGCGGCCAGGGCCGCCGTCAGCGAGCCCTCCCGCACCTGCTGCTCCACGTCGTGGCGGATCGACTTGACCTCCGCGTCGTCGTCGAGCCGGCGCAGCAACTGGTCGTGGACCATGGACCAGGTCCAGTCCACCTGCTGCTGCTGTCGCTTGCGCTCGAGTTCCCCGGCGTCCCCGAGCACCTTCCGGTGCCGCAGGACCTCGTCCCAGAACTTGTCGACGCCGTCGTTCTCGAGGGCACTCATGGTGAGCACCGGCGGCTTCCACAACGCGTCGTGCGGGTAGATCAGCCGCAGCGCCCCGGCCAGTTCCCGGGCCGCACCCTTCGCCTCGATCTTGTGCTTGCCGTCGGCCTTGTTCACCGTGACGATGTCGGCCAGCTCGAGCACGCCCTTCTTGATGCCCTGCAGCTGGTCGCCGGTGCGGGCGAGGGTCAGGAAGGTGAAGGTGTCGACCATGTTCGCCACCGTGACCTCGGACTGCCCGACGCCGACCGTCTCGACCAGGATCACGTCGTAGCCGGCCGCCTCGAGCAGCACGATGGTCTCGCGGGTCGCCTTCGCGACGCCGCCGAGGGTGCCGGACGTCGGCGAGGGGCGGATGTACGCGTTGGGCTCCACCGAGAGGTTCTGCATCCGGGTCTTGTCGCCCAGGATCGAACCGCCGGTCCGCGTCGAGGACGGGTCGACGGCCAGGACCGCCACCTTGTGCCCCAACGAGAGCAGGTACATCCCGAGCGCCTCGATGGTGGTCGACTTGCCCACCCCGGGCACACCGGTGATGCCGACTCGGATGGCACCACCGGCGTGCGGGAGCAGGCGCAGCAGCAGCTGCTGCGCCTGCTCCCGGTGATCCGCCCGGGTCGACTCGACGAGGGTGATGGCCTTGGCGAGCTGAGCCCGCCGGTCGGCCAGCACCGCATCGCCGAGTGCGGTCAGGTCCAGGACCGGCCTAGCTGCCACTCAGATCGTGCCCCAACTGTGCCGACAGCTTCTCGAGCAGTCCGGTGGCCGCGTCCGCGATCACCGTGCCGGGCGGGAAGATGGCGGCTGCGCCGGCCTGGTACAGCTCCTCGAAGTCGCCGGGCGGGATGACGCCGCCGACGACGACCATGATGTCGGGGCGGCCCACCGCGGCGAGCGCCTCCCGAAGCGCCGGCACCAGGGTGAGGTGTCCGGCGGCCAGGGAGGAGACACCGACGACGTGCACGTCGGCGTCGGCGGCCTGGTTGGCCACCTCTTCGGGGGTCTGGAACAGCGGTCCGACGTCGACGTCGAAGCCGAGGTCGGCGAAGGCGGTGGAGATCACCTTCTGGCCGCGGTCGTGTCCGTCCTGGCCCATCTTGGCGACCAGGATGCGGGGACGACGACCCTCGGCCTCGGCGAACGCCTCGACGAGTTCGGTTGCGGTAGCGATGTTCTCCGCCTTTCCGGCCTCGTCCCGGTACACACCGCTGATGGTCCGGATCTCGGCCTGGTGACGCCCGTAGACCTTCTCGAGCGCGTCGGAGATCTCCCCGACGGTGGCCTTTGCGCGGGCCGCGTTCACGGCGAGCGCGAGCAGGTTGTTCTCCATGCCACCCTCGGCGGACGCCGCCGCCCGGGTGAGCTCGGCGAGCGCGGCCTGCGTCGCGGCCTCGTCCCGCTCGGCCCGCAGCGCCGCGAGCTTCGCGAGCTGCTCCGCACGCACCTTGGAGTTCTCGACCTTGAGCACCTCGATGCTGTCCGGCTCGTCCGGCACGTACTTGTTGACGCCGATCAGCGGCTGGCGGCCGGAGTCGATCCGGGCCTGGGTGCGGGCCGCGGCCTCCTCGATGCGGAGCTTCGGGATGCCCTCGCTGATGGCCTGCGCCATGCCGCCGGCCTCCTCCACCTCGGCGATGTGCGCACGCGCACGGTTCGCCAGCTGGTGGGTGAGCCACTCGACGTAGTGCGATCCACCCCAGGGGTCGATCGGCCGGGTGGTGCCGGACTCCTGCTGCAGCAGCAGCTGGGTGTTACGCGCGATGCGAGCCGAGAAGTCGGTCGGCAGCGCGATCGCCTCGTCGAGCGCGTTGGTGTGCAGCGACTGGGTGTGCCCCTGGGTCGCGGCCATCGCCTCGACGCAGGTCCGCCCGACGTTGTTGAACACGTCCTGCGCGGTCAGCGACCAGCCGGAGGTCTGCGAGTGGGTACGCAGCGAGAGCGACTTCGCGCTCTTGGGCTCGAACTTCTCGACCAGCTCGGCCCACAGCAGGCGGCCGGCACGCAGCTTGGCCACCTCCATGAAGAAGTTCATGCCGATGGCCCAGAAGAACGACAGCCGCGGTGCGAACTTGTCGATCTCCATGCCCGCGTCCAGGCCGGCGCGGATGTACTCCACGCCGTCGGCGAGGGTGTACGCCAGCTCCAGGTCGGCCGTCGCGCCGGCCTCCTGGATGTGGTAGCCGGAAATGGAGATCGAGTTGAACTTCGGCATCTTCGCGCTGGCGAAGGCGAAGATGTCGGAGATGATCCGCATCGACGGCTTCGGCGGGTAGATGTAGGTGTTGCGGACCATGAACTCCTTCAGAATGTCATTCTGAATGGTTCCGGCGAGCTGCTCGGGCGTGACGCCCTGCTCCTCGGCCGCGACGACGTACAGCGCGAGAATCGGCAGCACCGCACCGTTCATCGTCATCGACACCGACACCTGCGACAGGTCGATCCCGTCGAAGAGCTGACGCATGTCGAGGATCGAGTCGATGGCCACACCGGCCATGCCGACGTCGCCGGCGACGCGCGGGTGGTCGGAGTCGTAGCCGCGGTGCGTCGCGAGGTCGAACGCGACCGACAGGCCCTTCTGTCCCGACGCCAGGTTGCGGCGGTAGAAGGCGTTCGACTCGGCCGCGGTGGAGAAGCCGGCGTACTGGCGAATGGTCCACGGCTGGTTGACGTACATGGTCGGGTACGGGCCACGCAGGAACGGCGCCGCGCCCGGGAAGCTGTCGAGCGGGTAGCCCTCGGCCTCCGCCGCGTCACGGTCGGCCTTGGTGAAGACCGGCTTGACGTCGATGCCCTCGGGGGTGGACCACACCACCTCGTCGGCGGTGTAGTTGTTCGCTGCCGCCGCCTCCGCGATGTGCGCGGCGGACTGGTCCACGGTGGGCGCCTGCGGGGCGGGCGCGGCCGGGTCCGTCAGCGGGACGTCGGCGAAGCTGCCGATCAGGTGGCCGACGCGGCTGGTCATTTCACTCCCAAGGTGTCAAGCAGGCCGGACAGGGCCGACACTGCGTCGATACGAGCGGTGAGGAAGCCGTCGGGGCGGTCGGAACCCTCCGCGTCGGCAAAGGTCTTCTCGGGACCGGCGAGCAGCACCGTCTCGATGCCGGCCGCGCGCAGCGCGTCGACCGCGGGCACACCGTCCGTGCCGTAACGCTTGTCGGTGCCGCAGAGCACCGCGACCGTGGTGCCCGCGTCCCGCACGACGCCCGGCAGGGTGCCGAGGTCGAGGGTGCCCGGGTTGACGGCCTCGATGCCGCCGGAGGCCAGCAGGTTCGACGCGAAGGTGGTGCGGCCGTTGTGCTCGGCCACCGAGCCGAGCGCGGCGAGCAGGACCTTGGGCCGCGAGCCGTTCTCCGCCAGGTGGCTGTCGGACCGGGTGCGGAGCGCCTCGAAGGCGGCGCCGTAACGGGCGACGTCGTCGAGCGGGCCGCTCGCGCCGACCGGCAGCGGCTTCTCGTCGAGGTTCGGAAACTCGTTGACGCCGGTCACCGCGGTCTTGCGGTGCGCGATGTCGGACTCGCGGGCCGCGCGGGTGACCGCGATCCGGTCCGCGACCAGCCCGGACTCGAGCGCCGCGGCAAACCCGCCGTCGGCCTCGATCTGCTGGAAGAACTCCCAGGCCTTGGCCGCGATCGAGGCGGTCAGGTCCTCGACGAACCAGGAGCCGGCGGCGGGGTCGAGGACCCGGCCGAGGTGCGACTCCTCGAGCAGCAGCAGCTGGGTGTTGCGGGCGATGCGAGCCGCGAAGGACTTGGAGGTCTCCAGCGTGCCCGCCGGCACCGCGGCGTCGAACGGCAGCACGGTCACCGAGTCGGCACCGCCGACGCCGGCGCCGAACGCGGCGAGCGTGGTGCGGAGCATGTTCACCCACGGGTCCCGCTGGGTCATCATCGCGGCCGAGGTGACGGCGTGCTGAGGGGCGCCGCCGAACTCGGATGCGCCACACACCTGCGCGATCCGGGCCCACAGCTGGCGTCCGGCCCGGAGCTTGGCGATGGTCTGGAACTGGTCGTCGGAGGCCGAGAACCGGAACTCGACCTGGCCCAGCGCCTGCGAGATCGTCAGACCGGCGGGGGCATCCCCCGTCGCTGCGGTCGCCCCGGCCGTCAGGGCCCGCAGGTACTCGAGCCCGGCCGCGATGGCCGCGCCGAGCTCCTCCGCGTCGCTGGCGCCCGCGTTGTGGAACACGGTGCCGTCGACGGTGAGCGCGCGGACGGTCTCGTCGCGGCCCGCGGCGGTCTGCGCGAGTGCCACGGCGGCGGCGAGGTCCACGTCGGCCCGGTCGGCGAACCGACTCGTCAGCGGCGCGGCGCCGAGGCTCACGGTGACCGCGGCCCGGTCGGTGACGCCGTCACCGGCGGCGGCCCGCGCATCGAGCAGCGCGAGGACCTGCTCGGCCGCGGCCGCGGTGTCCGCGCCTGCGTCGAGGGTCAGCGGCGCGAGGTCCAGGAGTACGCCCTCGAGCGCCTTCGCCACGCCGGCGGCGGGCAGCGCGTCGGTGCCGACGCTGAGCCAGACGGCGCTGATGCCGTTCTCCAGGCCGTCGAGGATCGTCTGGTTGGTGGCGGCGGGATCCGACTCGCCGGCACCGAACGCCGCGCTGACGAGCCAACCCCGGTTCACGTCACGGTGTGCGTCGCGGCCGCGGACGAACGGGAACTCGCCCGGCAGGGCGGTCTCGGCGGTCTCGTCACGGCGCGTGTACAGCGGCGCAATGGTGACGCCGTCGTAGGTGGGGGTGTCGAGGAGCCGTTCCGGCTCCGCGGGCAGCTCGGACACGTCCACCCGGCGGGCCTTCGCGAGCACCGCCGCCACCGCCTGCTGCCACGCCGCGTAGTCGCGGGCAGCCGATTCGGCCTGTGAAGCGTGTGACACTGGAGCTTGTGACACGGTGTCTGCTTCCTCTCGGTTATTCGGGCACAGTCATTGTCCCGTGATGCTAGCGGCCGCCGAAACGGCCGCGATCGCGCGTACCTAATTACCGTTCAGTAACATTGACGCCGGTGGGTGAGCCGCCCGGGCGGCGCAGGTAGCCTGGGCAATCGTGACAAGGTGGCTGCGTGACCCGAAGCTGATCGGGGCGTTGCTCCTGTTGCTCGCCCTCGCCGTGGCGGCGGTCCTCGTCCCGCATCCGTCGATCGACCAGATCCGTGAGTGGGCCGACTCGGTCGGCCCCGCCTTCCCCTTCGTCTTCCTGGCGGTACACGCGGTCGTGACCATCGCACCGGTCCCCCGCACCGTCTTCACCCTCGCCGCGGGCGTGCTCTTCGGCGCGCTGACCGGCATCCTGCTGGCGGTAGCCGCGACCACGCTCAGCGCCGCCCTCGCCCTGCTGCTGGTCCGCGCGGTGGGCCGCGACGTGGTCGCCGCCCGGCTGACCCATCCCGCGGTGCAGAAGGTGGACGACCGACTGGCCCGGCGCGGCTGGCTGGCGGTCGGGTCGCTGCGGCTGATCGCGCCGGTCCCGTTCTCGGTGGTCAACTACTGCGGCGGGGTGTCGTCGATCAGGTTCTGGCCGTTCGTCCTCGCCACCCTGGTCGGGGTGGTACCCGGCACCATCGGCGTGGTGGTGCTCGGCGACGCCCTCGGCGGACGGACCAACCCGGCCCTGCTGGCGCTCTCCGGCGCCTGCATCGCGGTCGGCCTGCTGGGCCTGGTGCTCGACACCCGAATGCCCGTGCCGGGCACCACCGTTCCGCTGTCGGAGTCGGAAGTACCGACCGCCGTCAGGAAGGATTGAGCGGGTCCACCAGCAGGTCCATCACCGACTCGGACGACGGGTTCGGCTGAGCCGGAGGTTCGACCTGCAGGTGCTGCGGCGCCGGCGCATCCACCGACTTGTGCGCCACCGCCTCGGCCGCTGCCACCGCGCGTGCCACCGACGGGTCGCTCGCGTTCTCGAACCAGCTCGCGACCTCCTCCGAGTCGTCCACCGGCGGCGCCGCGTCGTCCGTGACGCTCGGCTCGTAGCGGAACACCCCGTCGTCGCCGGGCGCACCGAGCGTCTTCGCGAACCCCTTGAGGGCGTCACCGAAGTCGCTGGGCAGCAGCCACACCTTGTTCGCGTCGCCCTGCGCCATCTGCGGCAAGGTCTGAAGGTACTGGTAGGCAAGCAGTTCCGGCGTGGGCTTGCCGGCCTTGATGGCCGCGAACACCTTCTCCACGGCCTTCGCCTCGCCCTGCGCCTGCAGGTACTTCGCGGCCCGCTCACCCTCCGCGCGCAGGATGCGGGACTGCCGCTCGCCCTCGGCGGTGAGGATCGACGCCTGCTTGGCACCCTCCGCGGCGAGGATGCGGGACTGCTTGTCGCCCTCCGCGGTCTTGATCGCGGACTCCCGATGGCCCTCGGCAGTGAGGATGGTGGCCCGCTTCTCGCGGTCCGCCTTCATCTGCTTCTCCATCGACTCCTGGATCGACGGCGGCGGGTCGATGCTCTTGAGCTCGACGCGGGCGACGCGCAGGCCCCAGCGTCCGGTGGCCTCGTCCAGCACGACGCGGAGCTGGCCGTTGATCGAGTCCCGCGAGGTGAGGGTCTCCTCCAGCGTCATCCCGCCCACCACGTTGCGCAGTGTGGTGGTGGTGAGCTGCTCGACACCGACGATGTAGTTGTTGATCTCGTACACCGCGGCCTGCGGGTTGGTCACCTGGAAGTAGACGACGGTGTCGATCGAGACTGTCAGGTTGTCCTGGGTGATCACCGGCTGAGGCGGGAAGGACACCACCCGCTCACGCAGGTCCACCTTGGCGCGGATCCGGTCCACGAACGGCACCAGGAAGGTCAGCTGCCCGGACACCGTGCGCACGTACCGTCCGAGGCGCTCGATCACCGCCGCCTCGGCCTGCGGGACGATCGCGACGGACTTCGCCATCGTGATCACCACCAGCACGACGATCACTGCAAGAACGATGAGTGCGGCCACTGTCACAACTCTCCAGACATTTCTAGGGTCCCCTCCACACGACGGCGGTCGCGCCGTCGATCTCCATCACGGTCACGGTGGTGCCGGGCAGGTACACCTCGGTCGGGTCGAGCGCGCGAGCGGTCCACACCTCGCCGCCGAGTTTGATCTGGCCGCCGTGCTCCGCGACCTCCGCCAGCACCGTTGCCTTCTTGCCCGGCAACGCCTCGACGTTGGTGGCCAGCAGCGGCGGCTTGGCGAAGCGGCGCAGCAGGGCCGGGCGCACGCCGAGCACGAGGACCAGCGAGGTCAACGCGAAGATCACCGCGTCCGCCCACACGGGCAGGTCGGTCACGCTGGTGACCCCCGCCGTCGCGAGGGCGCCGCCGGCCAGCATGAGGAGGAAGAAGTCCCCAGTCATCGCCTCGGCCCCTGCGAGCAAAACGCCTGCAACCAGCCAGATTATCGCCGCCACGAGTCCATCTAACCAGAGTCCGGCGCCGAGCCGGTGGGCTCGCGACACCGCCCCCGGTCACCCCTCGGCGACCGGCTCGGTGACGAAGTCCACCAGACGCTCAACCGCCCCGATCAGCGGCGCCTCGAGGTCGCGGAAGCTCGACACCGCGCCGTAGACGCGCCGCCAACCGTCCTGCGGAGTCCCCCACCCGAGTTCCCGGCAGATGCCGGTCTTCCAGTCCTGTCCACGCGGGATCTTCGGCCAGGCCTCGATGCCGACGGCCTTGGGCCGCACCGCTTCCCACACGTCGATGTACGGGTGACCCGTGACCAGGACGTGCGGGCCGAGGTTCTGCGTCATCCGCGACTCCTTCGAACCCTCCACCAGGTGGTCGGCCAGTACGCCGACCTTCCGGCCGGGACCGGGGCCGAACTCGGCCAGCCGGTCGGCCAGGTTGTCCAGTCCCTCGAGGTGCTCCACCACGACGCCCTCGACCCGGAGGTCGTGGCCCCAGACCCGTTCGACCAGCGCGGCGTCGTGGATGCCCTCCACCCAGATCCGGCTGGGGAGCGCGGTACGGGCCCGCAGGCCCTCGACCCGGGTGGACCCGGACGCCGAGCGGGCCGGGGCGGCCTTCTTGACCGCGGTCGGCCGGACCAGCGTGACGGCCTTGCCGTCGATCAGGAAGGACGCCTCCCGCATCGCGAACAGCCGGGTCTGCCTGCGCCCGTCCTCGAGCCGGACGAAGTCGCCGTCGTACGTCTTCTCCATCCCGACCACGGCCCCGCAGTACCCGGTGGCCGCGTCCTCCACGACCAGCCCCTTGTCGGCGGGGACCCGGGGCGCCGCCGGTCGGTGACGCCTGGTGTGGCCGGAGAAGATGTTGCCGCCGTACATGTCGCGTGAAGTCACGGACCATCACGCTAGGACACCCGCTCGGTTCGTCCGAGCCCGCCACGCCGACCTATGCTGGATTACCGTGTCCTGTCCGAGTACCACCCTGGCCGTGTGGGCCGCCTCCTGGCTTGCCGGCTCCAGTTCGCCGGACGACGTCATCGACGCCGTACAGGCCTGGGCGCCCATGCATCTGGTCGGCGCCGCCGACGCCGAGGTCTCGGTGCAGTGGGACCTGCCGTGGCCCGATCCCGAGGACGCGGGGCCCGTGCTGTTGCTGCGCGCGGTGCGGCAGGTGTCCGAGCGGGACCGCGAGGCGTCGATCGCCCTCGTGCTGCCCGCACCCGGCGACGTCCGCGGGCTGCCACCCGGGACCGCCTTCGCCGGCGCCGCCGTCCAGGCCGGCGAGGGCGTGCTGGTCGGCGCCCACGGCCGCGCCGGGGTCGGCATCGTGCCGTCGGTGGAGGGACCGGACGTGTTGCGGTGGACGGTCTTTCCGGTGCCGGCGATTCCCGTCCCGGCCGAGCAGATCGGCCTCGGCGAGGCCGAGTACGAGCTGCGGCAGGCGGTCCGGGAGGCGGCGGACGCGTTGGCGTCGATGCGCGGCGGGTTCGCACCGGGAGAGGACGACCCGCGGGCCCGGATCGCCCGGCTGCTCGCGGAGTACGCCCACCACGGCTACCCCGGCGCCATCCCGGACCGGGCCCTGCGGATCTTCGACACGGCCGACCAGGTGGCCGCGATCCTGACCGTCGCGGGCGACTCCGGCGGCCGGGCACAGTCCGCCGCCGGGGCCGCGGCCCGCGAGGACACCCTGCGTCCGCTGTGGTCCGCGGTGCGCGCGGCGCGCCTCGGCGCCGCGGGCGCGAGCATGCGCGCGGTGCTGCCGCGCACGTGAGCGGTTCGGCCTACTTCACCGCGGTCAGGTACGTCGACTTCCGGGTCAGGTCGGCGAGGTCCTCGGGGAGCTCGGGGACCGGCCGGCCGTAGTCGGCGGCCAGCTCGAGCGGGTTCGCCAGCGACACCGTCCACCCGCGCCCAGTCAGCCACTGCACCGGATCTGCCCGCTCGTCCTGGTAGAAGAGCTCGGCAATGTCCATGTCGCCGAACGGGTTCTGGGGGAAGTACTTCTCCCGCAGCTCCGCGAAACGCTTGATGTCGGTGCCCGCGCCGAATCCGTCGACCGCGAGCCGGCTGCCCGGGCCGGAGAGCTCGTCGATCCGCTCGAACAGCGCATCGTGCGCCGCGCCGGGCAGGTACGGCAGCAGTCCTTCCGTCGACCACGCCGTGGGCCGGGCCGGGTCGAAACCCGCGGCCGCGAGGGCGGCCGGCCAGTCCTCGCGCAGGTCGACGGCGACCGCACGCCGGTCGGCCTTCGCCCGGGCACCGTGTTCGGCGAGCACCTCGCCCTTGAACTCGAGCACCTTGGGCTGGTCCACCTCGTACACCGTCGTGCCCGCCGGCCAGTCGAGCCGATACGCCCGGGCGTCCAGTCCGGCGGCCACGATCACCGCCTGCCGAACCCCGGCCGCCGCAGCGGAGGTGAAGAAGTCGTCGAAGTATCTCGTCCGCAGCCCCATGAACCTGGGGAAGAAGAACGGCGTGTTCTCGAGCGGTGACGGGTCGGCCAGCAGTCCGGTGAAATGCGGCTCGCCCGCCGCTTCGACGAACCACCGCGCACACTCGTCCCGGATCAGGGCGTCAGGCCGGGCCGTCTCCAACGCCCGGAATGTCGCCACACCCAACGCGGTGAGACCGACGCTGCTGACGATGTCCCAGGTGTCCCCGTCGGTCCGCATCATCACCGAAATGCCTCGCAATCCGTGTCGGCAGACTCGGCTGGGCGACTGCTCAACCGCGCTGAACGACCAGGCAGGACGGCGGCAACAGGTACTGCGAGTGCGACACGACCTCACCGGCCGACAACCGCCGATTCTACGCCCGGGCCCCGGGCTCCCCTCGGTCCATCGCGATGTGCCGGTCGATGCGGATGTGCTCGTCGAGCGTCGGATACCGCAGCCCGGTGTCGCGACCGTAGTCGCGTTCGCGCAGCCAGCCGTAGACGTCCCCCCAGAGCCAGACCCCGCCGGAGACCGTGTTGAACGGCACCGGGAACGGCGCGGTCCGGTGCCGTTCGCCGCGCACCCACTGCCCCACCGCCTGCCGGGTCACCCCGGCCCGGTCCGCGATGTCCTGACGCGTCACCAGGTCCGGATGTGTCCGATGCGGCCGCACCCCGTGCGCCGTCAGGCGCTCGACCACGTCGGCGGCGGTGGTTACGGCGCGCATCCCCTCGGCGGTCATGGTCAGCAGTTGCAGCCCGTTCGCCTCATGGGCCCGTGAGCCGAGGTCGGCCGCCAGCGTGTGCTCGCGGGAGACGGTCAGCAGCGGCACCAGGAAGGTGAACTCGTAACGGTGGTAGAGGTCGTCGTGCACCCCGTGAAGGTAGGCCGCCGCGGGCGCTTTCGCCCAACTGTGCTCGGGACCGGCGGCGACCGGTGTCGGTGACGCTTCCCGGTCGGGTGCCCGGTCGTCAGCCCTCGTCCCGGAGGCGCAGCTCGAGCAGTGCCCTGAGCTGCGCGCGGGCGTCGTCGAGTGGTCGCGGTGACTTCGTCGCGCGGCAGAGGACTACCGCGCCCTCCACCGCGCCGACGGTGAACCGCGCCAGCGACTCGGCCGCGTCGGCCGTCAGTCCCCGCTCGAGAAGCGCCGCGGCCAGCTGGGCGCACCAGACGGTGAACGCCGTCCCGGCCGCGGACACCACACCGGGCAGGTCGGGGCCGGCGAGCGCCGCGGCGACCACCGGGCACCCGGCCTCGAAACCGTCGTGCTCCAACGCGCGCTGCCACCAGTCGACCAGTCCGTCGACCAGTCCCTCGACGCCGCCGTCCTCGTACAGCGACCCGAGCAGCGCCGACATCCGTTCGCCCGCGGCGAGCGTGGACGCCTCGACCAGTTCGGCCTTGCCCCCGCGGAAATGCTGGTAGATCGAGTTGCGGGCCGCGCCGCTGTGGGCGAGCAGTTCCGAGACTCCGGTGCCGTGTACGCCGCGCACACCAACCATGGCGACAGCGGAGTTCACCAGTCGCTCACGGGGACCCAGTCCGGTCTCCGTCATCTGTACCCCCAGGTCAACACGTGGACCGATCGTTATAGACCGATCATTCCATGGATCTCGGGCGCCGGTGGACCGGTCGGTCCAGGGCTGCCGGAATTCGCCGCGGGTGGGACACTCGGGAGCGCGACACCGAGCCACCCGACGAGACGAGACGCCCATGCTCTCCGTCCCACGTTCCCCGAGCACGACCGGCACCCCGCTCGACCCACGGGATCGGGTGATCGGCTCCGTGGTGGACATGAGCGGCATCTCCCGGGCGAAGGTGATGCCCGCCGCTCGCCTGTCCACGTTCGCGTCGGCGGGGGCCGGCGCCTCCCCGAGTTGGTGCGTCTTCTGCGTCGACGACCACATCGCGTTCACGCCGTCCTTCTCGGCGGTCGGCGACCTCCGGCTCCGGATCCGCCCCGACCAACTGCGCGACCTCGGGCAGGGTTCGCACTGGGCGCCGGCGGACCTCGTCGATCAGGACGGGAGCCCCTACGGGGCCTGCCCCCGCAGCGCGCTCCGCCGGGCAGTGCACCAGCTCGCCGAGGTTGACCTCGAGGCCCGCATCGGGCACGAGATCGAGTTCTGCCTCTTCGACGCGCTGCCCGCCGACGAGTGGTCGGCCTACGGGCTGACCGCAGCCCTCGCCGCGGAGTCGTTCGTCCGGGACCTCGTCGAGGCGGCGGACCGGGCCGGACTGGCGATCGAACAGGTCCACGCGGAGTACGGGCCGAACCAGTTCGAGATCTCCCTGTCCCCGACCGACCCCGTCTCCGCGGCCGACGACTCGGTGCTGGCCCGCATCCTCGTCAGCAGGGCGGCACGAGCACACGGGATGCGCGCCTCGTTCTCGCCGCTCCCCACCCTCGGCGGCGCTGGGAACGGCGCCCACCAGCACCTCTCGCTGTCCCGGCGGGGTCGACCGGCCCTGTCCGGCGGCGACGGCCCGCACGGACTGACGGCCACCGGCCGTGGCGCCGTCGCCGGCCTCGTCCGGGCCCTGCCCGCGCTGATGCTCGTGCTGGCCGGGTCCACGCTCTCGCACCACCGACTGCGGCCGAACACGTGGGCGGGCGCCTACGCCTGCTGGGGGCTCGAGAACCGGGAGGCCGCGGTCCGGCTGTGCGCCGACACCCCCGGCAATCCGCACGGCGCCCACCTCGAGGTGAAGCCGATCGACCCGTCCGCCAACCCGTACCTCGCGAGCACCGCGGTCCTCGGCGCCGCGCTGGCCGGCATCGCGACGGACCTGCCGCTGCCCGGCGAGGTGACCGTCAACCCGGACCAGCTCAGCGAGGAGGAGCGGCGCGCACTCGGCATCGAGGCGCTGCCCACCGAACCCGACGAGATGCTCGACCGGTTCCGGTCGTCCCGGCTGGCGGGGGAACTGTTCGACCCCTTCGTGCTGGAGGCGTTGTACGCCGTCAGGAACTACGAGCTGACCGAGTACCGGGACAGGCCGCCGCTGGAGGTCGTCGACCGACTCCGCTTCGCCTGGACGATGTGACCGCCGGCGGCCGTCACTACCCGTCCGGCGAGGACGGGAACGTGTAGATCCGACACCCGCTCATGTTGGCCGTGGACACGACGCTCTCGGCGCGAGTCGCGTCGCCCTGCCGGTTCAGGTTGTTGGCCAGGGCCGCCTGGTCGTCACAGAAGGGCTGGTCCTTGGGGTCGTCCGTCTTGTTGCTGATGAACTTGTCCGACGGCGTGGCGGTGGCGCTGGGGGCGGCGGTCGTCGTGGTGCTCTGCGCTCCCGCGAGTGGTGTGGTGCCGGTCGGCACCACACCGGAGAACTGCGTGACGGCGGCGATCGCGAGGAACGCTGCCGCGGCGAGACGACGGGTCATGAATTGCTCCCCCGGCTACGGCGTGGACGAGGTGATGACATCATCATGCACCGAGGCGCGCCCCAATACCACCCCCGACGTGCAGAAACGTCAGATAGGAGCTGTTCCAGTCAGCGCGACGCGAAGGACACCTTCGGACAGGGGACGCAGTCAGGTCCGGCGCTGCGGATCTACCGCCGGCCTCTGGCACCCCCGCTGCGGGAGAGCCTGAAGACGGGGATCTGCCGCCCGATCGACGCAGCCTTGACCCGGTAGTCGTGGTACCCGGCGTAGACCCGCTCGGCGAGCGCGTACAAGCGCTCGTGCTCGTCGGTCCCGGTGATCGCCGTCGCCACAAATCGCTCGCCGCCGAGTTGGCACTCTGGGTGCGCGACCAGGTTGTAGTACCAGTGGGGGTGTCTCGCTCCACCGTAGTTGGACGCGATCAGGATCGGATCGCTCCCGTCGTGGAAGTAGGACACCTGCACCTCGCGAGGCAGACCCGACTTGGCGCCGGTGGTCCCGAGCGGAGCCGACGGGAGCGACCAGTCCCGTGACGGCAGGCGCCCGCCGGTGACGCGGTACACCCACGGGTCGGTGCGGGAGGCGATCTTGCGCACGTAGAGCTGTCCGATGCGGGAGCGCCCGAAGCGTTCCGTGGCCTTGTACACCGGGCCGTGCTTCTTGGCCGGATCGACGTATCGCAGCGGCATCCTCAGATCATACGCCCAGGTCAGACCCCTGCAATCGGAGTTCCGATCGGGCATCGCGGGACCGGCCGCGATCGATGGCACGGCACCCGGTCGACCGCAACGTCGGCCAAGCTACGCCTGGCGACCGGGCCGGCGAGCCGGTTCGCAGCACGCCGTCGCGCACAGCGCGCCGTTCAGCCCGGCGCCGTACAGCGGCTCGCCGCCGAGCCGGTCCGGGGCGTCTCCGCTCAACTGCTCGCGCACCAGCGCCGTGACCAGTTGGGCAAACCGGGGATCGGTGCCGGGCGTGCCGGCGCGGACGTAGCCCAGACCCAGCTCCGCGGCCTTGTCGCGGGCCTCGGTGTCGAGGTCCCAGATCACCTCGAGGTGGTCGGAGACGAAGCCCACCGGGCACACGATCACGGCCTCGGTTCCGCCGGCCGCGAGCGCGTCGAGGTGGTCACAGATGTCGGGTTCGAGCCACGGCACCTGAGGCGGTCCCGACCGGGACTGCCAGACCAGGTCGTGGTCCGCCACGCCCGCGGCCTGCGCGCACAGCCGAGCCGCCTCGGCCACCTGGCGGCTGTAGAGCCGGCCGCCGTCGGCGGGCGGGCCCGCGCTCGCGTCCGCGGACACGGGTACCGAGTGCGCGGTGAACACCAGACGGGCGGCGTCGCGCTGCGACGGCGGAAGCTGCGCCCTGGCCGCCGCGATCGCGTCCGCGAAGGCCGCGACCAGCAGCGGGTGGTCGTAGTACTGGCGCAGCTTCCGCAGCGTCGGCGCCCCGTCGCCCACCGCGGCCCGTGCCCGCAGCACGTCCTCGTGGTACTGCCTGCACCCGGAGTAGCCACCCCACGCCGAGGTCGGGAACACCAGGGCCGAGCGGACACCGTCGTCGCGCATGCGAGCGACGGTGTCCTCGACCATCGGGTGCCAGTTCCGGTTGCCGAAGTAGATCGGCAAATCGATTCCCGCACCGGCGAACTCGGCCTCGACCGCGGCGATGACGTCGCGGTTGAGCCGGTTGATCGGCGACACCCCACCGAAGTGCAGGTAGTGCTCGACCACCTCGTCGAGGCGCTCGGGCGGCACTCCCCTGCCCCTGGTCACGTTCTCCAGGAACGGGCGGACGTCGTCGGGCTTCTCGGGCCCGCCGAAGGAGAGCAGCAGCAGCGCGTCGAACTCAGTCATCTCCGGAACCGTCGTCGTGTCGAGATGGGATCCGGTCAGCCGACCATCGCGTGGAAACCGCCGTCGACGTAGATGATCGACGCGCTGGTACCGGGCAGCCAGTCGGAGAGCACCGTGCACACGCTCTTGGCGACCGGCGTCGGGTCGTCCACGTTCCAGCCGATCGGGGCGACGTCGTCCCAGCCCGTGTTCAGCTTGTCGAGCTCGGCACCCGGTCCGGTGCTGTCGCCGGCGATGGCCTTGGCGGCCAGCGTCTTGATCGGGCCCGCAGCGACCAGGTTCGAGCGGATGCCGCGGACGCCGACCTCCTTGGCCACGTACCGGTTGACCGCCTCGAGGGTGGCCTTCGAGACACCCATCCAGTTGTAGAACGGCATCGCGCGCGACGGGTCGAAGTCCATGCCGACGATCGAGGCGTTGTCGTTGAGCACCGGCAGCAGCGCCTTGGCCAACGACGCGTACGAGTACGCCGAAACCTCCAGCGCGGTCGAGATGTCGGCCCAGGGCGCGTCGAGGAACGGCGCACCCAAACCGGATCGCGGCGAGAACGCGATGGAGTGCACGACGCCGTCGATGCCCTCGGGCGCGAGCTCACGGACACGGTCCGCCAACGTCGCGAGGTGCTCGTCGTCCTGCACGTTGAGCTCGACGGCCGGCGGTACCGGCTGCGGCAGCCGCTGCGCGATGCGGTCGATCAGGCGCAGCCGGTCGAAACCGGTGATGATGACCTTCGCGCCCTGCTCCTGCGCCACCTTCGCGACGTGGAACGCGATCGACGAGTCGGTGATGATGCCGGTGACGAGGATGGTCTTGCCTTCGAGCAGTCCGCCCATAGCGCTTCTCCTGTGATGAAAGTCTGTGTGTGGGTGATGTATTCGGGCGGGGCTAGTGGCCCATGCCCATGCCGCCGTCCACCGGGATGATCGCACCGGAGACGTAGGCCGAGTCCTCGGAGGCGAGGAAGCTGACCACGGCCGCGACGTCCTCCGGCTTGCCCAGACGCTGCAGCGGGATGAACTCCTTGGCCTTGTCGCGCAGGTTGTCCGGCAGCTCCGCCGTCATGTCGGTCTCGATGAAGCCCGGGGCGACCACGTTGGCGGTGATCGACCGCGAACCCAGCTCGCGGGTGACCGAGCGCGCGAGACCGATGACTCCGGCCTTCGACGACGCGTAGTTGATCTGGCCGGGGCCGCCGCCCAGGCCGACCACCGATCCCAGGAAGATCATCCGGCCCCAGCGGCCGCGCAGCATCGCGCGGTTGGCGCGCTTGGCGCAGCGGAAGGCGCCGGTCAGGTTGGCGTCGATGACGCTGGTGAACTGCTCCTCGGTCATCCGCATGAGCAGGGTGTCGTCGGTGATGCCCGCGTTGGCCACCAGCACCTCGACCGGGCCCTGGTGCGCCTCGACCTCCGAGAACGCCCGGTCCACCGACTCCGAATCCGTCACGTCGCACTTCACGCCGAACAGTCCCTCGGGAACCCCGGAGCCACGGTGCGTGACGGCGACCTTGTGGCCGTCCGCGGCGAGGCGCTGGGCGACCGCGAGGCCGATGCCGCGGTTGCCTCCGGTCACGAGCACGGAGCGGGACGGGGCAGCGTTGTTGGACGCAGGAGGGTTGGACATGCGATCAACCTATCTGTTCATGTTCGACTGGCGGGGTTGGGTCGGTGCAAATTGTGATCGGTCACCGCGTGGTCACGGCAGGCGTTGGCGCAGAACCAAAGCCGTCGCAAGACCGGCGGCGGTGCACAGTACCCCGAGCACCAGCCACGGCCGACTCGCATCGCCACGGGTGGTCTCGAAACCGATCTGTTCCTCGAGCGTGTCGTAGACCTTGCGCAGTTCCTCGAGGCTCGACGCGGTGAAGAAGCTACCGCCGGACAGCCTCGCGATCTCACGCAGCGACGGGTCGTCGACCGGCACCGCTATTCGGTCGTCCTCGATGTCCACGGTGCCGTAGCGGGTGCCGAACGAGATCGTCGAGATCGGCACCCCCTTCTCCTTGGCCAACTGCGCCGCGGTGTAGCTGCCACGCGGGTCGGTCTCGAAGTCGGGAACGGTCTGCTTGCCGTCGGAGAGCAGCACGATCCGGGCCGGCGGGGCCTGGTCGCCGCCGCCGAGGACGGCGCCGAGGGTCTCGATGGACTGCAGCGAGGTGAAGATGGCCTCGCCGGTCGCGGTCCGCTCGGCCAGGGTGAGGTGGTCGATCGCGGTCTTCGTCTCGTTGCGGTTGGTGGTCGGCGAGACCAGCACGGAGGCCGTCCCGGCGAACGCGACCAGCCCCAGGTTGATGCCCGGGGTGAGACCGTCCGCGAACGACTTCGCCGCCTCCTGTGCGGCAGCGAGCCGGGTCGGTTCGACGTCGGTCGCCTTCATCGACAACGACACGTCGATCACCAGGATCACCGTCGCGCGGTTGCGAGGGACCCGCTTGTCTGTCGTCGGGCCGGCCAGCGCGACGGTGAGCAGCAGCAGCCCACACAGCACCAGGGCCGTCGGCAGGTGCCGGAGCCGGCCGGGCTGCTTGGGGGCGACCCGTTCGAGCAGTTCGAGGTTGGTGAAACGCAGGACGTGCTTGCGCCTGCCGCGTTGGACGACGACGTAGCCGACGGCCATCGCGGCCACCACGACAGCGAACGCCAGCCACCAGGGCGACGCGAAATCCGTGAGACTCACCGGCGGGGCACTCGATTCACCCGAGCACCATAGCTGTGCCGACGGGCCGCCACGAAGCGCACGACGTCCGCGATCCAGTCGCGGTCGGTACGCAGGCTCAGCACCGACGAACCGCAGCCGTGCAGGGTCTGTTCCACCGCCCGGCGGTGGGCCTGCGCCGCGGCGGCGAAGTCGGCCCGCAACTCGGGCGTGGTGTGGAACTCGCGGGTGCGGCCGGTCTCGGGGTCGTGCAGCACCACGTCGCCGAGGTCGGGAAGTTCCAGGTCGCGGGGATCGAGCACCTCGACGCCGAGCACGTCGTGCCGGCCCGCGATCGCACGCAACGACCGCTCCCAGTCGAGCGGGCCGAGGAAGTCGCTGATCACCACGGCCAGCCCGCGCCGGCGTTGCGGCCGGCGCAGCGACTCGATCGCGCCGCGCAGGTCCCCCCGCACCCCGTCCGGCGCGTGCGGCGTCGTCGCGATGGTGCGCAGCATCGCCTGCGCGTGCAGCCGTCCGCCGCGCGCCGGGATCCGTACGGTCCGCTCGCCAGTGGCCACGATCGCACCGATCCGGTTGCCGCCACCGCTGGTCAGATGCGTCACCGCGGCCGCGGCGGCCACCGCGAGGTCACGCTTCTCCGCACCCACGGTGCCGAAGTCGAGGCTCGCGGACAGGTCGATCACCATCCACGTCTCGAGCTCCCGGTCGGCCACGGACTGCCGCACGTGTGGGTGGGTGGTGCGGGCGGTCACCGACCAGTCCATCTGCCGGACGTCGTCCCCGGGCTGGTACTCGCGGGCGTCGCCCGGCTCGGTGCCGGGGCCCGGGATCAACCCGAGGTGCTCGCCGTGCAGCACCCCGTCCAGGCGCCGACGGACCGTCAACTCCAGGGTGCGTAGCGCGGCCGCCAGCTGGGGGTCGCGCAGTTGGCCCGAGCGGAACGAGGGCAGCCCCGCCGAGGAGGACGACCCCGCCCCGCCCGGACGGGCCGCCGACGGGGCGGCGTCACCTGCCGAACCGGTCACCGCTGCTGGCCACCGACCGCCGCGGTCGGGCCCGCCGGGTTCTGGGGCGCCGGGCCCGACCCTGCCGACGGCTGCTCGGACGCAGCGGCCGGTGCGGGCGCGGACGGGGCCGTCGGGGCCGGATGCTGCTGCACCGCGCCGACCGAGTGCTGTTGCGGCGCACCGTTGGCCGCCGGCGGCGCACCGTTGGCCGCCGGCGGAGCCACAGGGGCGACCGGCTGGGCCGCGACCTGGGGCAGCCCGACGGTCTGCAGCACCCTGTTGATCACGTCGTCGGGCGAGACCTCGTCGGCGAGGGCGTCGTAGGACAGCACCAGTCGGTGCCGCAGCACGTCCGGAATCACGTCGAGCACGTCCTGCGGCACCACGTAGTCACGGCCGCGGACCATGGCCAGCGCCCGCGCCGCGGAGATGATGCCGAGGGTGGCGCGCGGCGAGGCCCCGTACGAGATCCAGCCGGCCACGTCGGTCAGTCCCAGGTCGGCGGGCGTGCGGGTCGCGGCGATCACCCGGACGACGTAGTCGACCAGGGCGTGGTGCACGAACACACCGCTGGCCGCCTTCTGCAGGCGGATCAACTCGTCCGGGCCCAGCACCTGCTTGGGCACGGGCACCTCGACACCCATCCGGTAGACGATCTCGCGCTCCTCCTCGACCGTCGGGTAGTCGACGAGGATCTTGAACAGGAAGCGGTCCCGCTGGGCCTCGGGAAGCGGGTAGACACCCTCGTTCTCGATCGGGTTCTGGGTGGCCATCACCAGGAACGGGTCGGGCATCGGGAAGGTCTTGCCGCCGATGGTCACGTGCCGTTCGGCCATCACCTCGAGCAGTGCGGACTGCACCTTCGCGGGCGCACGGTTGATCTCGTCGGCGAGCACGAAGTTGGCCACCACCGGGCCGAGTTCGGTGTCGAACTGTTCGCGGCCCTGCCGGTAGATGCGGGTTCCGATCAGGTCGGTGGGCACCAGGTCCGGGGTGAACTGCACCCTCGAGAACGACCCGCCGACCACCGTCGCGAAGGTCTCCACGGCCAGCGTCTTCGCGACACCCGGCACGCCCTCGAGCAGCACGTGGCCGCGGGCCAGCAGACCGACCAGGATCCGCTCGATCAGCCGGTCCTGACCGACGATCACCCGCTTGACCTCGTAGATCACCTTCTCCAGGAGTTGCGCATCCGGCATCGCGCCGGCCCCGTCCGCTGAGGTCACCAAGAATCCACCGCTTTCACATCGATCGCACCCGAACTCACCCGCGTCTCCCGGACCGGGAGCGAGAAGGAGGTCAGGCAACCATTCGGACCACGTAGGGGGTCATACCGCTCCACCGGACGGGCGAGACCTTGACGACCGAACCCGACTGCGGAGCCTCGAGCATCTCCCCGTTGCCAAGGTACAGCGCGACGTGCTGGCTGGCATTGGGCCCGTAGAAGATCATGTCGCCGCGCTTCATCTCCGACGTCGAGACCTGTTCGCCGGCGGTGTACTGGTAGCCGGTGTAGTGCGGAAGCGAGACGCCGATTCCGGCGAAGGCGTAGATCATCAGGCCCGAGCAGTCGAAGCCGACCTTGTTGAAGTCGCCGTAACTGTCCGCAACGCCGCCGTCCCGGATGCCGAGCGTCGGACCGTTCTCGTCGCCGCCGCCCCAGGCGTAGGTGATGCCCAGCTGCGCCATGCCTCGGTCGATGACGGTCTCGATCGCGGCGCTTCCCGAGACCGTCGGCTTCGGCTTGGTCGGCTTCGGCGTCGTCGGCTTCGGCTTGGTGGGCTTGGGCGTCGCCGGCTTCGGCGTGGTGGTCGGGGTGACCTCGTCGGTGTCCGAGTCGTCGGTGCCGGACGTGTCGGTGCCGGAGCCGTCCGTACCGGAAGTGTCTGTGCCCGAGGTGTCCGTACCGGAGGTGTCCGTGCCCGATTCGTCGGTCCCCGAGGTGTCGGTCTCGCCGCTCGGCGGGTCGTCCTCGATCTGGGTGTGCGCGCGCTGGCCCTCGGCCAGTTCGCGGGCCCGGGCCCGGGCTGCCTCGTTC
>NZ_JBFUJP010000022.1:0-71223 GCF_056401315.1 Rhodococcus sp. P4_F5
CGAGGAGGGTCCGCAGCATCGCCAGCACCGGGGTGATGCCGCTGCCGCCGCTGATCAGCAGGACATGCCCGGGCCGCCGGGCCGGGAGCCGGAAGGTGCCGTCGGCGGGCGAGAGGTCCACCACCAGCCCCACCCGGGCCTCCCTGTTCAGGTAGCCCGAGACCACACCGCCCGCATGCTCCTTGACGGTGAGCTCGATGCCGGCGTCGTGCTGCGAGCCGGCGGGCGAGTAGCAGCGGGTGTGCCGGACGCCGTCGACGACCACGCCCACCTGGACGAACTGCCCGGCCTCGAAGCCCCGCCACTGGCGGGTCGGCCGCAGGGTGAGGGTGACGGAGCCGGTACCGCGCCGGACCGCGGTGACCTCGGCCCGCAGGTCGCGGACCGTGACCATCGGATCGACCAGTTCCAGGTAGCGATCGAGGCGGTGCGGGGTCGCGAGCGACTCGAGCAACGAGACCAGCGAGGGCCGGCGGGCGGGCCGTGACGGGCGGGACTGCAGGGCCACTGCGACCTCCTGGGCCGTAGAAGGGAAAGGGTCGGACACGGGGATCAGACTCGACACTTTCAGTGAACAGTCGTACTCCAATTAGTGTGACAGTAAGTGGCAGGTAGATGTCAACAGTCCGGGCCGAACTCGTGTCTCACGACACACCCGTGCACAAATACGGTGCACACCTAGACACCGAACCGAGCTCGCCTACACTCGGAGCCGTGACGGAGCCGGAGACCAGAGCCGAACGCAAGGAGCGCACCCGCCAGGCCCTGCTCGACGGGACGCTGGAGATGCTCGCGGACCGCGGCTTCGCGAGCCTGAGCCTGCGCGAGGTCGCCCGCTCGGCGGGCATCGTGCCGACCGCGTTCTACCGGCACTTCAGCTCGATGGAGGACCTCGGGGTGACCCTCGCCGAGGACGGCATGCGGGTGCTGCGCCGGATGCTGCGCGAGGCCCGACGCGACCGCGGCGCCGCCGGCACCACCACCGTCCGCGCGTCGCTGGACATCCTGCTGCGTGAGGTGCGCGCCCACGAGGGCCAGTTCCGGTTCCTCGGCCGCGAACGCCAGGGCGGCGCCCCCGCGGTGCGCCGCGCGATCTCGACCGAGCTGCGACTGTTCGCGAGCGAACTGACCATCGACCTCTCCCGGATGCCGGCGCTGGCGAGCTGGCCGGTCGAGGACCTGGAGATGGCGGCCGACCTGATCGTCGCGGTGATGATGACGACCGCCGTCGACGTGCTCGAGGTCCCCGCGGGCAGCCGCGAGGAGCGAGCCGTGGTCGCCCGTGCCGAGCGCCAGCTGCGCCTGATCCTGGTCGGCATGGGGTCGTGGCGCACGAACCCGGAGGCCGGCTGAGGGCGGCGTGGACGGCGCACTGGAGGAGAATCCACTGTTGTGGCAGCAAAGAAGGACGTTCCGACCGATCCGGCCCGCACCCTGGCACTGCTGTGGGGCCTGGAAGGCAAGGCCGGGCGCAAGGGTCTGAGCGTGGATTCGATCGTGGCGGCCGGCATCGCCCTGGCCGACGCCGAGGGACTCGATGCCGTCTCCATGCGGCGGGTGGCCGAGCGACTCGACGTCGGCGCCATGTCCCTCTACACCCACGTCCCGGGCAAGGCCGACCTGATGGACCTGATGCAGGACGCGGCGCTCGCCGGGCTGTACGCGGACCTCGACCAACCCGCCCGCGCGCCGGGCGGGTGGCGCGGCGGCATCGAGTTCGTCGCCGAACGCAACTGGGCGCTCTACCAGCGACACCCGTGGATGCTGCACCTGGCCGGGGCCCGCCCGGTCCTCGGGCCGAACACGAGCCGCAAGTACGAGGCGGAACTGCGGCCGCTCGACGGCATCGGCCTCACCGACGTCGAGATGGACTCGGTCCTGACGCTGGTGCTGGCGCACGTCGTCGGCACCGCCCGGCAGCTGGCCAGCGTGGCCGCGACCGTGGAGGAGTCCGGGCTCACCGACGCGCAGTGGTGGGGCATCGTCGGCCCGATCCTCGACCGCGTCATGGACGGCGAGCAGTTCCCGGTCTCCGGCCGGGTGGGCACCGCCGCCGGCACCGAGTTCGATGCCGCGTCCGACCCGATCCACGCGCTGCGCTTCGGGCTGGACCGCATCCTCGACGGCGTCGCCGAGCTCATCGGCTCACGCAGGCATCGGGACTCCGCCGCGTCGCGGCCGGATCAGTCCGGCGCGGAGTAGCCACCGGCCGGGTGCACCGCCACGGTCGCGACCACCCCGCGGTGGTCCGACCCGGGCAGCTCGACCGCCTCGGCGCCGGTGGCGCTCGCCCCGGCGACCAGGATGTGGTCGATCGCGAGCAGCGGCGGCCACCAGCGGTCCGCGGGGTAGGTGCGCAACACCCCGGCACCGGACTGCTCGGCGGCGTCCCGGAACCCGTCGTCGATCAGCGCCCGGTACTGCGCGTGGTCGAAGGTCGCGTTGAAGTCCGCTCCCACGACGACGGGCGCGCCGCCCGCCCGCAGGTCCCGCAGGATCCCCCGGACCTGCCCGAGTTCGCGCGACCAGATGTCTGTCTGCGGCCGCGGCACCGGCGGCAGCGGGTGCGCGGCCACCAGCACGAACGACGGCCCGGTCGGCGGCTGCACCCGCGCCGAGACCATGTTCAACACGAACCCGAGATGCTCGGTCTCCTCCGACAACGGGTGCCGGCTCCAGATCCCGGTCCCGCCGCCCAGTTCCATCGGCCGCAGGTACCGGAACGGCAACTCCTCGTCGAGGCCGGCCGCGCCGAGCGCCGGCACCGCCCCGGGCGTGAGCTCGTTGACCGTGAGCACGTCGACCTGCCTCGACCGGACCTGCGCGACCACGCCCTCCAGGTCGTCGTTGCCGAAGAAGATGTTCGCCTGCATGACCGTCAGCTCGGCGGCCGCGTCGGCGACGCGGTCGGCGGTGTAGAGCGGCAGCTGCGTCCAGGCGGCGGCCGCCAGCACCACCGCCGCGACCACGGCCCCCGCCCAATGCCGGGCCGCGGCGAACGCGGCCAGCCCGACGACGCCGGACGCCATCAGCAGCGGCGCCGCCGAGGCCAGCACCACCAGGGTCGTCACGGTGGTGTCGAGGTAGTGCGCACCGACGCCGACCGCGGCCACCAGCACCGCCAACGACCCGAACGCCACCGCCGCACGCCGAACCCACCGCATCGAATTCCCCTCCAGGTCGTCGCCCGAGTGTGCCCTACGGGCGAGAGGTCGCGGCAACACCCGGGCCGGCGGGACGCCACGACCCCGACCGGGGGCGGCCGGTCAGCCCAGTGCGCGCTTGGCCACCAGCGCCGCGCCGACCTGCGGCAGATCCGACGGATCCGACGGATTCAGTCCCGTCAGCTCGAAGACCCGGCGCATTCGGTAGTCGACGGTGTTGGCGTGGACGTGCAGCGTGGCGGCGGTGGCGCGACGGTTCAACCCGCTGGCCACGTACGCCTCGAGGGTCTGCATCAGCTCCGGCTTCGAGGCCAGCGGTTCGAGCAGCCGGGCCAGCTCGAGGTGTGCCGGACTCGGCCGGCTCAGCTGGTACTCGAGCAGGACGTCGGAGAGCCGGTACAGGCCGGGCGGGCGGCCGGAGCGGGCGACGAGCGCGATGATCTCCGAGGTCTCGTGCACGGCGGCGGGCACGGCGGCGGGTTCGGCGATCGCGCCGGCGACCCGCAGGTCGGCGCCGACGACCACCCGCGCCCGCTCGACCATCTGCCGCAGTTCCTCCCAGTCCGGCGGCGAGGCCGGGCAGGGGATCAGGGCGGTACCGCCGCCGCTGTCGATCACGGTGAGCGCGGGCTCGCCGGTGATCCGGTCGAGCTCGGCCTGCAGCCGGCGCAGCTTGCGGCGGGCGGCGACGGTGCCGCTCACCCCGTAGCCGCGTTCGTCGGTGTTCTCGTCGATCGCCAGGCTCAACGCCAGGTAGTGCGGCGCCACCCGGAGGCCGGTGCGGCGCACCACCGCGTCCACCGGTTCGCCGGCCACCAGCGCCGACATCAGCGAGCGCCGCCCCGAGTTCTCCTGACTCTCCATGATCTGGCGTTCTTCGAGGTACGCGGCACTGACCGCGATGGTGAGCCGGCGCAGGAAGTCCAGGACCATCCCGATCACCACCTGGGTGTCGCCCATCTCGTCGGGGTCGGCGCCGGCGAACAGTTCCTCGGCGGCCAGCCCGATGCCCACGTGGTAGGCGTGCAGGATCGCGTCGAGCGGGACACCCTCCTCGGCGCGGCGGGCGGCCGAGTTGCGCTGCTCGACGAGCTCGGAGTCGTACGCGGCGCGGCGCTCACGGATCAGGGTGGCGAACAGCTCCAGGTTGTGCTGGATGATGGCGGAAATCTCGCCGTGGACCTCTTCACGCGGCAACTCGCGATAGATCGGCAACTCGTCGATGAGCCGGGCGACGACCCGCGCGGTGAGCTCCGATGCCGACGCGTTCAGCCAGTTCGCGATCGGCCGTCCGCCGATTCGCAGGGGTTCATCTCTCCAAACGACCTTGTTGTTATCTGTCACAATTCGACCCCGACGTTTCTCATGAATAGCGCTGCTCACCGCGATACATGTGATGCATACCATGTTGCCGATTCCACACACAACGGAACCGTCCCGATCATCCGGACGCCACACCTCAAGCGCCGGTACGGTTTTCGATCATGAGGCCACGCAGCGCCAGGAACGATGTCCGGACTGACGCGGTCGAGGTGGGAGATTTCACCTTCGAAATCACCTCCGCGGGGCCACCCGAGGGCCCTCCGGCGGTCCTGTTGCACGGGTTTCCCGAGACCCCGGCGTGCTGGCTGGAGCTGACCGGGATCCTCACCGCCGCCGGACTGCGGGTGATCGCCCCGGCGCAGCGCGGCTACTCCCCCGGCGCCCGCCCCGTCGGCGTCGAGCACTACGCGATGCACCACCTCGTCGGCGACGTCGTGGGCCTGTTCGACGCCCTGGGCCTGGACTCGGTCCACCTGATCGGCCACGACTGGGGTGCCGCGGTGGCCTGGGCCGTCGCCGCGACGCACCCCGACCGCATCCGCACCCTCACCGCGGTGTCGGTCCCGCACCCCACCGCGCTCAGCCGCGCCCGGCGCGAGGACGACGACCAGCGCGACCGGTCCCGCTACATCGACCTCTTCCGCGACGGCGACCGCGCCGAGAGCCTGCTGCTGGCCGACGACGGCCGCCGGCTGCGGGCGGTGTTCGGCGACGTGGATCCGGCCCGGGTGGACGCGCACCTGCGGGTACTCACCGAGCCGGGCGCCCTCACCGCTGCACTGTCCTGGTACCGGGCCATGACCCGGGAGGCGCACTCGCTGCCGGCGGTCCGGGTACCCACCACCTTCGTGTGGAGCACCGGCGACGCGGCGATCGGCCGCGCCGGGGCGCAGATGTGCGGCGAATTCGTCGAAGCCCCGTACCGTTTCGTGGAACTGGACGGGGTCAGCCACTGGATCCCCGAGGTCGCCGCCGCAGCGCTCGCCGAGGCGGTACTGGCACGCGTCGAAGGGAATGAGCGATGAGCGGAATTGCGGTACTGCTGGTCGGAATCGTCCTCTGTTTCTGGGGAATCGGATCGCTGCACGTCGCGGTGCTGGCGGCCGGCTTCGGCCTCGGCTGGTTGATCGCCGACCTGTTCAGCGCGTCGCTCGCCACCCTCTTCCTGTTCGCCCTGATCGGGGCCGTCGCCTCGTGGGTGGTCACCACGCTGGTCTTCAAGTTCTCCGCCTACTTCATCGGCGGCCTCACCGGCGCGATGGCGGGCGCCAAGATCGCGGACGTGCTGCAGCCGGGCGAGAACAACTGGGCCCTGAGCGGCATCGTGATCGTCGCGGTGGCGGTGGCCGCAGCCTTCCTCGCCGACAAGTACCGGGCCCGGGCGCTGCTGTGGCTGACCTCGATCGGTGGCGCCAGCATGATCCTGAGCGGCCTCGGCCGGACCACCAGTTCGCTCGACTTCCTGGCGCACCCGAGCCAGGGCTGGGAGCAGGTCACCTCGACGGTGCTGTGGATCGCGCTCGCCGCGGCCGGCTGGCTCGTCCAGCGCCGACTCTTCCCCGACAAGCTCCGGATTCAGTCCGACGAGGGCGCCAAGAGGTAGCCCGCCCGCGGCGGACGGACCGGGAGCAGCGCGGCCAGCCCCACCGCCAGCACGATCAGCAGCCCCAGGATCCCGGCGCGGTCGCTGCCGAAGAGCCACGCACACAGCCCGAACAGGGTCGGCGCCAGGAACGACGCGGCCCGGCCGGTGGTCGCGTACAGGCCGAACATCTGACCCTCGCGGCCCGGCGGCGTGATCCGGGCGAGGAAGGTCCGGGCCGCGGACTGCGCCGGACCGACGAACAGGCACAACACCAGGCCCAGCACCCAGAAGGCGAACGGACCCGACACCACGAGCAGGACGGCGCCCGCGCCGAGCATCGCGATCAGGGACCCGACGATGACCGGCTTGGGCCCCATCCGGTCGTCGAGACGGCCCGCGGCCAGCGCGCCCGCCGCCGCCACCACGTTCGCCGCCACCCCGAACAGCAGCACGTCGGCGGTCGCGATGCCGTAGACGTTGACCGCGAGCACCGCACCGAAGGTGAAGACGCCGGCCAGCCCGTCGCGGAACAGCGCGCTGGCCCCGAGGTAGTAGACGGTGTGCCGGTCGGCGTCCCACAGCTCGCGCAGGTCCCGGCACAGCACCCGGTAGGAGCCGAGGAAGCCGACCTGTCCCGCTGTACCGTCCGAGGCAGCGGATCGCGGCAGTTCCGGGACCGCCAGCAGCACCGGAATCGCGAACGCCGCGAACCAGACCGCGGCGAGCAGCACCACCAGCCGGATGTTCAGCCCGCCGTCGGTGCTGACGCCGAGCAGCCCCCGCGCGTCGCCGTCACCGGCGATGAAGCCGAAGTAGCAGATCAGCAGCAACGCGATGCCACCGAAGTAGCCCATCGCCCAGCCGAACCCGGAGACCCTGCCGATGTTCTGCGGGGTGGACACCTGCCGGAGCATCGCGCTGTAGGGCACCTGGGCGAGCTCGAAGAGCACCGTCGCCGCGCCGAGCAGCGTCAGGCCCAGCCACAGGTTCTGGTACCGGTCCTGCACCAGGCTCATCGCCGTCATGGCGACCACCACCGACCCGGTGAGCAGCGCGAGCGAACGCTTGCGGTGCCCGGCGGCGTCCGACCGCTGACCGGTCACCGGGGCCAGCACCGCGATCAGCAGGCCCGACGCCCCGAGCGCCCAGCCGAGCCAACTGCTGGCCGAGACCGAGCCCGGCAGGTCCGCGCCCACCGAGTCGGTGAGGTACACCGAGAACACGAACGTCACGATCACCGCCGAGAACGCGGCCGAGCCCCAGTCCCACATCGCCCAGGCCAGCACCTGCCCCTTGGAAGTCGCCGACCCGATCGCCGCCGGCCCGATCGCCGCTGTCGCCATAGCGCGAGCCTAGGGCGAGACGTGGCCCGTCGCCGTGACGTCACTTCGGAGTAACGATTACCCCGGAGTGCGGCGCCGCCCACCGCGTCGTTCCTAGTCTTTCGGGCAGCCCTTCCGTGTCGGTCCGTCGCCAAAGAACGGGAGTCCACGCATGCGCTGCCCGAGACTGCTGTCCCTCGCCGTTGCCGTCGCGGCCGCCTCGGCGGCGCTCGCCGGTTCGCCCGCCGGCGCCGACCCGGTCGCCGGCGCCGGTCAGCTCACCGACACGTACTACCTCTCGCTCGGCGACTCGTTGGCCGCCGGCTACCAGCCGGACACCGACCGGGACGAACCGGTCTCATACAGCGACGACCTGTACGCCACGTTGCGCCAGTCCGATCCCAACCTGCAGTTCGTCCGGCTCGGATGTTCCGGCGAGACCACCGAGACGATGATCAGCGGCGGCAGGTGCACCTACCCCGGCGCGAGTTCCCAACTCGGCTACGCCACCAAGTTCCTGCGTGAGCACCCGGGACAGGTCCGGTACGTCACCGAGGACATCGGCGCCAATGACATCTACCACTGTCTCCGTGACTCGACCGGTTCCGCCGGCTCGTCCGGGGTGCCCGACATCGGCTGCATCACGCAGAGCCTCGGCACCGTCGGCGGCAACCTCACCAAGATCAACGGCCAGTTGCGCGAGGCCGGCGGCGACGGCCCCCGTTACGTCGGGATGAACTACTACGACCCCGCGCTCGCCGGCTGGGTCGACGGCGGGGCGGGCCGAGCGATGGCAGCGGCGACCGCGGCCGCCGCCAACGTCCTGTCCGCGACCATCGCCGGCGCCAACAGCGCGGTCGGATGGCAGACGGCCGACGTGGCCGGCGCGTTCTTCAACAACGACTTCGGCAATCCGGTCGACGTCCCCGGGTTCGGGTCGCTCCCCCGCAATGTCGCGTCGATCTGCACGTGGACCTGGATGTGCACCGACCAGGACATCCACGCGAACCCGACCGGACACCGGGTGATCGCGCAGGCCTTCCTGCCGCTGCTGACGGCCGCGCCCGGTCCCGGCGCGGGGTCCGCCGGCGCCTCCTGAACCCGGGTCGTCGGCGCGCGGCCGACGCCCAAGCAAATGCACCTCGTTGCATAGTCACCTCGTTGCATAGATACTCCTACGCGTGGCACTCGAACACGCGCTCCTGGTCTCGCTCTCCGAGCAGTCCGGCTCCGGCTACGAGCTGGCCCGCCGGTTCGACAAGTCGATCGGCTACTTCTGGAGCGCCACCCACCAGCAGATCTACCGGGTACTGAAGCGGATGGCCGCCGCCGGCTGGGTCGACGGCGAGGTCGTCGGCCAGGACGGCCGCCCCGACAAGCGCGTCTACCGCGTCAGCGACGCCGGCCGCGCCGAGCTCCGACGGTGGATCGCCGAGCCGACCGACGCCGGGCACCTGCGCAACGAGCTGGCCGTGAAGATCCGGGCGGCGGCACACGGCGACCTCGACGAGCTGCGTACCGAGGTCGCCCGGCACCGCGACGCGCACGCCGGTCGCCTGGACCTGTACCGGCTGATCGAGAAGCGCGACTTCCCCGCCCCGCAGCAGCTCGCCGGCACCGACCTGCACCAGTACCTGGTGCTGCGCGGGGGCATCCGGGTGGAGGAGGGCTTCACCGCCTGGTGCCAGGAGGTGCTCGATGCCCTCTGACCGTCCGACCGCGCCCGACGATCCGGCGCTCCACCAGCCAGCCAGCCCTGACCCCCGAAAGGCCGCACCCGTGAGCAACCCGTACCCGAACCTGCTCTCGCCCCTGGACCTCGGCTTCACCACCCTGCGCAACCGCGTGGTGATGGGGTCGATGCACACCGGGCTCGAGGACCGCACCCGCGACGTCCCGAAGCTGGCGGCGTACTTCGCCGAACGCGCCCGTGGCGGGGTGGGCCTCATCGTCACCGGCGGCTACGCACCGAACCGCACCGGCTGGCTGCTCCCGCTCGGCGCGGACCTGATCACCAGGTCGCAGGCCGCCAAGCACCGCACGATCACCGACGCCGTGCACGCCGAGGGCGGCAAGATCGCGCTGCAGATCCTGCACGCCGGCCGCTACTCCTACCAGCCGCTGAGCGTCTCCGCGTCCTCCATCAAGGCCCCGATCAACCCGTTCCGGCCGCGGGCGCTGACCGGCCGCGGCGTCGAGTCGACGATCGACGACTACGTCCGCTGCGCCCTCCTGGCCCAGTCCGCCGGGTACGACGGCGTCGAGATCATGGGCGGCGAGGGCTATCTCGTCAACCAGTTCCTCGCCGCGCGCACCAACAAGCGCCGCGACAAGTGGGGCGGCAGCGCCGAAAACCGGCGTCGCCTCGCCGTCGAGATCGTCCGCCGCACCCGCGCCGCGGTCGGGCCGAACTTCGTCATCCTGTTCCGGCTCTCCATGGCCGACCTGGTCGAGAACGGGCAGACCTGGGACGAGATCGTCTCCCTCGCACGCGAACTCGAGGCCGCCGGCACCACGATCCTCAACACCGACATCGGCTGGCACGAGTCCCGGGTGCCGACGATCGTGACCTCGGTGCCGCGCGCCGCCTTCGCCGACTTCACCGCCCGGCTGGCCCGCGAGGTGACCGTCCTGGTGTGCGCGTCGAACCGGATCAACATGCCCGAGACCGCCGAGGAGATCCTCGAAGGCGGTGCGGTGCAGCTCATCTCGATGGCCCGGCCGATGCTGGCGGACCCGGAGTGGGTGCGCAAGACCGCGGCCGACCGCGGCGACGAGATCAACACCTGCATCGCCTGCAACCAGGCCTGCCTCGACCACGCGTTCGTGAACAAGCCCGTGTCCTGCCTGCTCAACCCGAGGGCGGCCCGCGAGACCGAACTGGTGCTCTCGCCCACCCGCCGGGCCAAGAACGTCGCGGTGGTCGGCGCCGGCCCGGCCGGACTGTCCGCGGCGCTGAACCTGGCCGAGCGCGGCCACCGGGTCGAGCTCTTCGAGGCGGGCGAGGAGATCGGCGGCCAGTTCGGGATCGCGCGCCGGATCCCCGGCAAGGAGGAGTTCGCCGAGACCATCCGCTACTACACACGCCGGCTCGAGCTGGTCGGTGTGAAGGTGCACCTGGGCACCCGCGTCACCGCGCGCGAACTGCTCGACGGCGGCCACGACGAGGTGGTCCTCGCGACCGGCGTCACCCCGCGCATCCCGGCGATCCCCGGCATCGACCACCCCAGCGTGCTCTCCTACGCCGAACTGGTCCGCGAGGGTCGCCCGGTCGGGGCGAAGGTCGCGGTGATCGGGGCCGGCGGCATCGGCGTCGACGTCTCCGAATACCTCACCCACGACGCCTCGCCGACGCTCGACCTGGCCGAGTGGAACCGCGAGTGGGGCGTCACCCACGACGAGTCGGCGCCCGGCGCCCTCACCGAGCCCCGGACCGAGCCGTCCCCGCGGGAGGTGTTCCTGCTCCAGCGCAAGGCCGGGCAGATCGGCAAGTCGCTGGGCAAGACGTCCGGCTGGGTGCACCGGGCGGCGTTGAAGAAGAAGGGCGTCGAGCAGATCTCCGGGGTGAACTACGAGCGGATCGACGACGACGGCCTGCACATCACGTTCGGGGACAAGCGCGAGCGGCCGCGGACCCTCGCCGTGGACAACGTCGTGATATGCGCCGGCCAGGAGCCGGTCCGCGACCTCGCGGCGGAACTGCAGGCCGCAGGGATGACCACGCACGTGATCGGCGGCGCCGACGTGGCCGCCGAACTCGACGCCAAGCGGGCAATCGAGCAGGGCACCCGCCTCGCCGCGTCGTTGTGAGAACGCAGGCGGCTCCGCCGCTCGTGCGCGGTAACCGTCCCCCTGGACCCGCAAACCGCGCACGAGCCGTGGGCCGTCTCGGCGACCCGCTAGCCTGACCCCGTGAGCCTGCCTATCCCCACCCCCGACACCCGCGCGGTCGTGACCGGCGCCTCCTCCGGCATCGGCGAGGCGCTGGCCGCCGAACTGGCCGCGCGCGGCCACTCGCTGATCCTCGTCGCCCGGCGCGGCGAACTGCTCGAGGCGCTGGCGCAGCGCCTGACCGAGGCGCACGGCGTCACGGTGGAGGTGCGTGCGGTGGACCTGTCCGACCGCGACGCCCGCGCCGAGCTGACCGCCGAGCTCGCCGACCGCCCGGTCAGCATCCTGTGCAACAACGCGGGCATCGCGACGTTCGGCCCGATCGCGGAGCTGGACCCCGGCTACGAGCGGGCCCAGGTCGAGCTCAATGCCGTTGCCGTGCACGACCTCACGCTCGCCGTGCTGCCCGGGATGCTGGCCCGCAACAGCGGCGGCATCCTCATGGTGGGGTCGGCGGCCGGCAACATGCCGATCCCGAACAACGCCACCTACGCCGCGTCGAAGGCGTTCGTGAACACCTTCTCCGAGTCGCTGCGCGGCGAACTGGCCGGCACCGGCGTGCACGTCACCCTGCTGGCGCCGGGCCCGGTGCGCACCGTGGAGCCCGATCCCGCCGAGGCCTCCATCGTCGACAAGCTGGTCCCCGACTTCCTGTGGATCTCCAGCGAGTACACCGCGAAGCTCTCGCTGGACTCGCTGGCCAAGAACAAGATGCGCGTGGTGCCGGGCCTGATCAGCAAGGGCATGTCGGTGGCCGGGCAGTACACCCCGCGCGCCGTCATCGCGCCGATCGTCGGCACGTTCTACAAGAAGCTCGGCGGGTAGCAGCGTAAGCCTTTGCCCCGCGGCCGTCAGGGTCCCGTCAAGGCCGGCGGATCCGGCGGTCGCGGCGGGTACTCCGGAGGGTGAACCCCACCGTCAGGAGACACCGTGACCCTGCTCGAGATCTTCCCGTCGCTGCGTCAGGCGATGACCCCGCGACTCGACCCCGCGGTGTGGCCGATCGGCACCCACGTCGACGACCGCGGCCGCATCACCGTCGCCGGGGTCGCGCTGGCCGACGTCGCCGACGAGTACGGCACCCCCACCTACGTGCTGGACGAGGCGGACGTGCGGCACCGCTGCCGCGCCTACCGCGAGGTGTTCCCGGATGCCGAGATCGCCTATGCCAGCAAGGCGCTGCTCACCCGCGCGGTCGCGGGCTGGGTGAGCGAGGAGGGCCTCTCGCTCGACGTGTGCTCGGCGGGCGAACTGGCGATCGCGGTGTCCGCGGGGTTCGACCCGCGCCGGATCATCCTGCACGGCAACGCCAAGACCCCCGGCGAGCTGAGCGCCGCCCGGGCCGCGGGCGTCGGCCGGGTGGTGGTGGACTCCTTCACCGAGATCGCGCTGCTCGGCTCGTCGCGCACCCCACGCCAGGACGTCCTGGTGCGGGTCACCCCCGGGATCGACGCGCACACCCACAGGGCCGTCGCCACCGGCGTCGCCGACCAGAAGTTCGGCTTCCCCATCGAGCACGGCCAGGCCGACGACGCGATCCGCCGGGTCCTCGGCCAGCCCGGACTCAATCTCGTCGGCCTGCACTGTCACCTGGGCTCGCAGATCACCGACCCCGCCCACTTCGCCGCCGCCGTGCACCGCATGGTCGGGCAGATGGAGCAGGTCCGGCGCGACCACGGGGTGATCCTCACCGAGCTGAACCTCGGTGGCGGGCACGGCATCTCGTACCGCACGGGCGAGCGCGACCTGGACCTGACGGCACTGTCCGCGACCCTCGACGACGCGCTCGACGACGCCTGCGCGCGCAACCGGTTCCCCCGCCCGCAGCTCACCCTCGAGCCGGGCCGCGCAATCGTCGGCCGGGCCGGGGTGACGGTGTACCGGGTGGTGTCGGTGAAGAAGATCGCGGGCGGGCGCACCTTCGTCTGCGTCGACGGCGGCATGAGCGACAACCCGCGGGTGGCGCTGTACGGCGCCCGCTACAGCGTCGCGCTGGCCAACCGGCACCCGCTGGGCGCGTCGAGCACGGTCACGGTGGCCGGCCGGCACTGCGAGTCCGGCGACGAACTGGCGGTCGACGTGGACCTGCCCGACGACCTGCGCCCCGGCGACGTGCTCGCGATGCCCGGCACCGGCGCGTACCACCACAGCATGGCGTCGTCGTACAACGCGGTCGGGCGGCCGCCGGTGGTCGCGGTCCGCGGCGGCGCCAGCCGGGCGCTGGTCCGGCGGGAGACGGTCGAGGACCTGCTGCGGCGCGAGGTGTCCGGGTAGGCGTGGCGCCAGTCCTTACCGGCAAGTAAGTTGGGTTCCGTGTGGCGGGCGACACCATCGCCGCCGCCCGGGCACACCTCACCGCCACCAGGAGGACACCAGCCGATGCCGCGCCTTTCCGGAGCCACCGACCTGATCAAGGGCCTGGTCCCCATCACCCGCGCCGGCATCGTCGGGCCGATCGGGCCGGGCCGGCTCGCCGGGGTGGTCTCCGCCTGGTACCAGTGGGACTTCACCGCCGGCGGGCTGCTGGCGGTGGCGGCGCGCCGCGACGGCGACCGGGTGGCCGTCGTCGACGACCTCGGCGCGATCAGCTACCGCCGGCTCGACGCCGACGCGCAGGCCCTCGCCGTCGCCCTGCACGACCGGGGCCTGCGCGAACGCGGGCGGATCGGCATCCTGGCCCGCAACCACCGCGGCTTCCTCGTCGCGATGGGCGCCTCGTCGCGGCTCGGCACCGACCTGGTGCTGCTCAACACCGGGGCCTCGGCCGCCCAGCTCGCGGAGGTCGCCGCCGAGCAGAAGCTGGACTGGCTGCTGGTCGACCCCGAGTTCGCGGCGCTGATCCCCCATTCGACGCTGCGGGTCGCCGTCTTCGACGACCCCGACGCGGCCCCCGACGACACCCGCGCCGACGGCTGGGCGCGGTTCGGCGGACTCCTCGAGGACGGCCGGCGCGACGGGGTCTCCGGGCTGCCCGCCCGCCCGCGCCGCGGCCGGATCGTCGTCCTCACCTCCGGCACCACCGGCACCCCGAAGGGCGCCAACCGACCCGAACCGCGCAGCTGGATGCCCGCGTCGGCGCTGCTGTCGCGGCTGCCGCTGCGCAGCGCCGAGACGACGGTGGTCGCGTCGCCGATCTTCCACACCTGGGGCCTGGCCGCCGTTCAGATCGCGCTCGCGCTGCGCTCGACCATGGTGCTCAGCCGGCGCTTCGACCCCGCCGCCACCGTCGCGCTGGTCGCCGAACACCGGGCCAGCGTGCTCTGGGTGGTGCCGACGATGCTCCAGCGCATTACCGACCTGCCCGTGGGCGAGCGCGCGGCGGACCTGTCGACGCTGCGGGTGATCGCGGCCAGCGGCTCCGCCATCCCGACCGGCGTCGTGCACCGGACCCGCGAGGTGTTCGGCCCGGTCCTCTACAACTTCTACGGCTCCACCGAGGTGAGCTGGGCGTCGATCGCGCAGCCCCACGAGCTCGACGCACACCCGACCACCGCCGGCCGTCCCCCGCTCGGCACGGTGCTGCGGATCCTCGACGACCGCGGCGCCGAGGTGCCCCGCGGCACCGTCGGCCGGGTGTTCGTCGGCAACGGCATGCTCTTCGAGGGCTACACCCGCGACGGCGGCGAGAAGGAGGTCCGGGACGGCCTGATGTCCACCGGCGACCTCGGCCACTTCGACTTCGGCGGCCTGCTGTTCCTGGACGGGCGCAGCGACGACATGATCGTCTCCGGCGGCGAGAACGTCTACCCGCGCGAGGTCGAGGACCTGCTCAGCCTGCTGCCCGGGGTGCTGGAGAACGCGGTGGTCGGCGCCGAGGACCCCGAGTTCGGCGCCCGCCTGGTCGCCTACGTGGTGCGCAGCGGGGACGCCGACGGCGAGACGCTCAGCGAGGACGGCATCCGCACCCACGTGAAGGCCCACCTGGCCCGCTTCTGCGTGCCCCGCGAGGTCGTCTTCCTCGACGAACTGCCCCGCAACCCCGCGGGCAAGGTGGTCCCGCGCCTGCTCCCGCCGGTCTAGGCGGCTCCGCCACCTGTGCGTGGTTGACGGGTCCTTCGGCCCCCGTCAACCGCGCACGAGTGCGTCAGCGCTTGCGGCGGCGGCCGGTGCCGAAGATGGACCGCGAGATCTCTCGTCCGGCGACGGTGGCCGCGGACCGCAGGAAGCTCTTGACCGCGGAGTTCTCCATGATCCGCTCGACCGCGCTCGGCTCGTCCGGCGGCGGGGGCGGAAGGTCCGGCAGGTCCGGCAGCAGCGGCGGCAGGTCCAGGCCGTCCGCGTTCGGCGCGCCGGAGACCTTGGCCGTGAGCCGCTCGTAGGCCGACTCGCGGTCGACGGTCTGCCCGTACTTCGCGTTCAGCGGGCTGGCCGCGGCGGCGGCACGGATGGCGGGCTCGCCCACGGTGTCCATCAGCGACCGCGGCGGCGGGATCATCGCCCACGCGACCGGCGTCGGTGCGCCCTTCTCCGAGAGCACGGTCACCACGGCCTCGCCGGTGCCCAGCGAGGTCAGCGCCTTCTCCAGGTCGTAGTGCGCGGTCTTCGGGTACGTCCGGACGGTCTTGTTCAGTGCCTTCTGGTCGTCCGGGGTGAACGCGCGCAGCGCGTGCTGGATCCGGGCCCCGAGCTGCGAGAGCACGTTGTTGGGCACGTCGGTGGGCAGCTGGGTGCAGAAGAACACGCCGACGCCCTTGGAGCGGATCAGCTTGACGGTCTGCTCGACCTGTTGCAGGAACGCCTTCGACGCGTCCGCGAACAGCAGGTGCGCCTCGTCGAAGATGAACACCAGCTTGGGCTTGTCCACGTCGCCGACCTCGGGCAGCGTCTGGAACAGGTCCGCGAGCACCCACATCAGGAAGGTGGAGAACATCACCGGCCGGGCCGCCTGCGCGCCCAACTCGAAGAGCGTGACGACGCCCTTGCCGTCCGGCCCGACCCGCAGGAGGTCCTCGGTCTCGAACTCGGGCTCGCCGAAGAAGGTGTCGCCGCCGTCCGCCTCCAGGTTGACCAGGGCCCGCAGGATCACCCCCGCCGTTGCCGAGGACACGCCGCCGATCCCCTTCAGGTCGGCCTTGCCCTCGTCGGAGGTCAGGTGCGCGATGACCGAGCGCAGGTCCTTGAGGTCGAGCAGGGCCAGGCCCTGGGTGTCGGCCCAGTGGAAGATCAGCCCGAGGGTCGACTCCTGGGTGGCGTTGAGCCCCAGCACCTTGCTCAGCAGGATCGGACCGAAGCTGGTGATGGTGGCGCGGACGGGGATGCCGATCCCGCCGGTACCGAGCGAGAGGAACTCGGTGGGGAACGCGGTGGGCGCCCAGTCCGCGATGCCGGTCGACGCCGCACGGGCGGCGATCTTCTCCCCCGCCTCGCCGGGTGCGGACAGCCCGGACACGTCGCCCTTGACGTCCGCCATCACCACCGGCACACCCGCGGCCGAGAGCTGCTCGCAGATGCCCTGCAACGTCTTCGTCTTGCCGGTGCCGGTCGCGCCGGCCACCAGGCCGTGCCGGTTCAGGGTGGCCAGCGGGATCCGCACTCGCGCAGTGGGATCGACGACGCCGTCCACCATCACGGTGCCGAGCTCGAGCGCGGCGCCGGCGAAGGCGTAACCGGCGGCGATCTCCTGGGCGRCCGAGCTCGACGGCGCCGGAGCCGAGCCACCCGCGACGGACCCGCCGGCGGATTCGGCAGGCGCGGGAACGGATTCGGCCGGAGCGGGGCTGGTTTCCGCGGTAGCCGTGCTGCTTTCGGCGGGAGCCGGGGTCTCGACCAGCGGCGGCCCTGCCTGCTGCGCCGCGGCCTCCGCCTCACGCAGGGCCGCCGCGGCTGCGGCCGCCGCCTCCGCCGCCACCCGGGCAGCCTCCTCGGCCGCGGCCTGCGCCGCCTTCGCCCTCTCCGCCAGCGAAACCTGGTCGGGCTTCGGCTCGGATGCGCCGGATGCAGTCGGATCCACCGTCATTCACGTCCTCCTGGTCGGGACTTCAACGCGTCGAATGTGTCCACCGGGACCCTATCCCGAGAACCCCGTGACTACTGTGGACCCAGTGCAGGACAAACTCGTGTGGATCGACTGTGAAATGACCGGACTGCGGCTCGGCTCCGACAAGCTCATCGAGGTGGCCGCGCTGGTCACCGACAGCGAGCTCAACGTGCTGGGCGAGGGAGTGGACATCGTCATCCACGCCGACGACGCCGCGCTCGCCGAAATGCCCGACGTGGTCAAGGAGATGCACGCGCGCTCCGGGCTCACCGAGGAGGTGCGCGCCTCCACCGTCACGCTGGCCGAGGCCGAGGAGCGGGTCCTCGCCTACATCAAGGAGCACATCCCGAACGCGGGCACGGCGCCGCTGGCGGGCAACTCGATCGCCACCGACCGCGGCTTCATCACCCGGGACATGCCGCTGCTCGACGACTACCTCCACTACCGGATGATCGACGTCAGCTCCATCAAGGAACTGTGCCGGCGCTGGTACCCCCGGATCTACTTCGGCCAGCCCGAGAAGGGCCTCTCGCACCGGGCCCTCGCGGACATCAAGGAGTCGATCCGCGAACTGAAGTACTACCGCCAGACCGCGTTCGTCGCCGACCCCGGCCCCTCCACCAGCGAGATTGCCGAAATCGTCAAGGTTCTCGAAGCCGAGTAGAAACCGATTGGCTTTCCGGCGGGGAGTCAGGCTAATATCGTTCTCGCTGCTGCGGAACAGCCCGAGAGGGCGAAGCCGTGGAAGTTATGGTGACTGTAGTTCAGTTGGTAGAGCACCAGGTTGTGATCCTGGCTGTCGCGGGTTCGAGTCCCGTCAGTCACCCGAAGAGAAGGCCCCCGATTTCGGTCGGGGGCCTTTTCTCGTTTCCGGCCAAGCCGGCCACCCCGTGAGAACCACCCCCAACGACCGAATGCGTCATTCGTTCACTTGAAGTGAACGAATGACGCATTCGGTCAGTCGAGGCGGACCCGGATCTCCGCGGAGACGTCGGGCGTACCGGTCAGGCGTTGCCGGCGTTACCGGCCTTCCACGTGGCCCACGGCACGTTCCAGTCGCCGAGTCCGTCCGTCCCCGACAGCGTGCCGCCGAGGGTGTTCTTCACGATCGTGATGTCGCCGCGCTTGGTGTTGTCGAACACCCACTTCGCGTTGGCGGGACTCAGATTCAGGCAACCATGGCTGACGTTGTAGGACCCCTGGTCCCCCACCGACCACGGCGCGGAGTGGAAGAAGATGCCGCTGTACGACATTCGGGTCGCCCAGTCGACGGGCGTCTTGTAGCCCTGCGGCGAGTTCACCGGGACGCCGTACGTGGACGAGTCCATCACCAGGTGCGAGAACCGGTCCCCGATGATGTAGACGCCGTTGTCGGTCGGCGTGCTGTCCTTGCCCATCGAGGTCGGCATCGTCATCACCACCTCGCCGTTGCGCTCGAAGGTGACCTGCTTGGTGCTGTCGTCGGCGGTCGCGATCATCGCGTCACCGATCTTGAACTGCGAGTGCTCGTCGACCTGACCGAACAGGCCGCCGCCGAGGTCCTTGCCGAAGACATTCACGTCGACCGTGACGGTGGTGCCGGGCGCCCAGTAGTTCTCGGGCCGCCAGCGCACCTCGCGGTTGTTCACCCAGTAGAAGGCGCCCTCGACGGGCGGGTCCGTTGTGACCTTGATCGCAGACTGGGCCGCCAGCCGGTCCGGGACGTTCTCGTCGAACTGCACGGCGACGGGCTGACCGATGCCGACGACGTCACCCTGACCGGGCAGCACGTACGGCTTGGTGAGGTTGCCGGGCGAACTCGTGGTGAACTCCGACGTCATGGTCGTCTCGCCGCCAAGACCGAAGGCGTCGGCCGTGATCTGGTACCGCCCGTTGTACGCGAGCGGCGCGGTGTTCATCCAGGACAGCCCGTCCGCGGCGACAGCGCCCGGCACCGCGGTGCCCGCGGCGTCGGTCAGCGTGACCGCGGACAGCAGCCCGTCGGTAACTCGGACCGCGACCGGGTCTGCCGGCGAGTGCCCGATGGCACCGTCCGCGACCACCGCGGTGAGCTTGGGCTTGACCATCTCCGTGACGGGGTTCAGGTCGATCGCCACCTTGGTCGGGGCCGCCTCCGCGGTACCGCCCGAGGGGACCGTGCACCCCGTGACCACCAGTGCCATTGCCGCCGCCCCCAGCGCCCACGCGCTCAGCGAGACCCGCACCATCTCCACCCCACTTCTCCTGCTTGTAGACCACCACCGACGTCGAGAAAAACGCTCGTCACCTGTGCGGACCTGTCGAACTGCCATGATGCCAGCAGTTAGCTGGACGAGCCAACATCGACTCGGTGCAACCGGTCACGTTCGTATTTCAATCGCAGCGATCCCCCGAAGCGTTACCTGACCTGCGAGAACCTTGCAGATTTGCATTCGATCGAGGCGCTCGTCTAATGTTCTCCACGTCGCAGCGAGCGGGTCTGACCCGGTCGAGTGGCGATGCGCCTATAGCTCAGTTGGTAGAGCAAGTGACTCTTAATCACTGGGTCCGGGGTTCGAGTCCCTGTGGGCGCACCCGAAAAGCCCCCCTGATCTTCACGATCAGGGGGGCTTTCGTGTTTCTCCGTCCACCCGGCCGATTCGCTCCGGCGGTGCACGAGCAGCGATTACCCTGAGGCCACTACAGGCGCCGAACGGCGTTCCGATGCATGCCAACGGAATGTGAGCAGCCATGGTGGACCGGGCCGATCGTCGCGAGGTACTTCCGATTCCGGATCGGCCGCATGTCGGCCTGCTGACCTACGACGCGAAAGACCCGGACACGGCGTTCCCACCGATCGAGCCGTTGCTGCCACCGGCGGGTGCACCCAATGTCCTCGTGGTCCTGCTCGACGACGTCGGGTTCGGCGCCAGCAGCGCATTCGGCGGGCCGGCGAACACGCCGACCGCGGAGCGACTGCAGCGGGGCGGGCTCACCTACAACCGCTTCCACACCACCGCCCTGTGCGCGCCGACCCGGGCCGCGCTGCTCAGCGGGCGCAACCACCACTCGGTCGGGATGGGCATGATCACCGAGACCGCGACCTCGGCGCCCGGCTCGTCCGGGCTGCGCCCGAACACCAAGGCCGCACTGCCGATGACGTTGAAACTCAACGGCTACTCGACGGCCCAGTTCGGCAAGTGCCACGAGGTTCCGCCGTGGCAGACCTCGCCGGTCGGCCCGTTCGATGCCTGGCCCACCGGCGGCGGCGGATTCGAGCACTTCTACGGGTTCATCGGCGGCGAGAACAACCAGTACTACCCGGCCCTCTACGAGGGCGTCGCACCCGTCGAGGCCGACCGGACGCCCGAGGAGGGCTACCACCTCACCGAGGACCTGGCCGACCGCGCCATCGACTGGGTGCGCACCCAGAAGTCGCTCGCGCCCGACAAGCCGTTCTTCGTCTACTTCGCGCCCGGCGCCACACACGCCCCGCATCACGTGCCGCGGGAGTGGGCCGACAAGTACGCCGGCCGGTTTGCCGGCGGGTGGGACGCACAGCGTGAGTCCATCTTCGAGCAGCAGAAGCAGCGCGGCGTGGTTCCCGACTCCGCCGAACTCACCGCCCGGCCGGACGCCATCCCGGCGTGGGACGAGATGGACGAGACCCTCAGACCGGTGCTGGAGCGCCAGATGGAGGTGTACGCGGGGTTCCTCGAGCACACCGACTTTCACGTCGGCCGCGTCATCGACGCGATCGAGGCGCTCGGCGCCCTCGAGAACACGCTGGTCTACTACATCATCGGCGACAACGGTGCCTCCGCCGAGGGAACGGTCAACGGGGCGTTCAACGAGATGGCGAACTTCAACGGCATGGCCGCGATCGAGACGCCGGAGTTCATGGCGGCGGTCAAGGACAAGCTCGGGACGACGGAGGCCTACAACCACTACTCGGTGGGTTGGGCGTGGGCGATGTGCACGCCCTTGCAGTGGACCAAGCAGGTCGCCTCGCACTGGGGCGGCACCCGCAACGGCACGATCGTGCACTGGCCCGCCGGGATCCGCAGCAAGGGCGAGACCCGGTCGCAGTTCACCCACGTGATCGACGTCGCCGCAACGGTGCTCGAGGCCGCCGGACTGCCGGAGCCCACGTTCGTCAACGGCGTGCAGCAGGCCCCCATCGAGGGCACCAGCATGGTCTACAGCTTCGACGAGGCCGACGCGCCGGAGCGACACGACCTGCAGTACTTCGAGATGGCAGGCAACCGCGGCATCTACTACAAGGGCTGGAGCGCCGTCACCCGGCACAGCACCCCGTGGCTGCCGAACGAGGTGCTGCCCGCACTCGACGACGACGTGTGGGAGCTCTACGACGGAACCGAGGACTGGACGCAGGCCCGCGACCTGGCGGCGGAGATGCCCGAGAAACTGGCTGCGCTGCAACGGCTGTGGCTGATCGAGGCCGTGAAGTACAACGTGCTCCCGATCGACGACCGCCGGTTCGAACGGCTGAACGCGACCATCGCCGGCCGCCCACAACTGGTGTCCGGCAACACCCAGGTGCTCTTCCCCGGCATGAAACGGCTCAGCGAGAACAGCGTCCTCGACGTCAAGAACCGGTCCTTCGCCGTCACCGCCGCCATCGAGACGCCGGCCGACAGCGCGACCAACGGGGTGGTCATCGCGCAGGGCGGCCGCTTCGGCGGGTGGGCCCTCTACGTCAGCGAGGGCCGCGCCAGGTTCGTCTACAACCTCCTCGGCATGAAGGAGTTCGTGACCGAGGCCACCGAAGACCTCTCCCCCGGCAGTCACCAGATCCGGGCCGAGTTCGCCTACGACGGCGGCGGTCTCGCGCAGGGCGGCGACGTCACCCTCTACTACGACGGCCGCGGCGTCGGGACCGGCCGGGTCGAGCAGACCCAGCCGATGATCTTCTCCGCGGACGAGACGACGGACATCGGCGACGACTTCGGGATGCCCGTCAGCGCCGGCTACACGGGCCCGACCAGGTTCAACGGACGGATCGACGTCGTGCAGATCGACGTCGGCGACGACGACCACTCCCACCTCATCGACCCGGCGGAGGTCTCGCGGGTGGCCGTTTCCCGGCAGTGACGGGCGAGTGACCGGTGCCCACCCCCGTCGGCCAGGTCTTCCGCCGCCACAGACGACGCCTGCGCGCCGGACTCGCCCAGCTGCTGTCGGTCCTGGCCGGCCTGGGGCTCGGTCTCGTCATGCCGACCGTGACCGGTGGGCCCACCGTGCCCGCCCGGCAGGTCACCGACCTGTTGATCACCTTCGGCCTGGGGCTGCTGGGCGCGGTCGCCGTGATCTTCTCGCTGCTCTTCCTGGTGGTGCAGTGGGCCGCTACCACGTTCACACCGCGCCTGACGCTGTTCCGGGACGACCCCATCGTCTGGCGGACCTTCGCCTTCGCCCTCGGCCTGGCCGTCTTCGCCATCACGACGGCCCTCGCAATCGGCACCCAGACCGAGGTTTCGGTGGTCCTGCCCGTCATCACCTTTCTGCTGCTGCTCGTGATGCTCGCGCTGCTGCGAGCACTCCAGCTCCGTGCCTTCGCCGCGATCCAACTGGCCCCGGCCCTGGCCTCCATCGCGGATCGCGGCCGGACGATCATCGCCGCCCTCTACCCCGAGACCACCGGAGAACCCGTCACGCCGCCGACCACGCTGCCGCCGCTGCGCACGACGGTCACCTGGCCGCACCCGCCGAGCGTGGTGCAGGAGATCGATGTCGACCGGCTCCTGGTCGCCGCGCGGGCCGCGAACGCGGTGATCGTGCTGCGCGGGCTCCCCGGCACCACCCTGCAGCGCGGAGCACCCGTCGCGGACGTCCACGGCGCCGGCCTGCCGGACGTCACGGTTCTCGACACGCTGACCTGTGGCCGGGAGCGAACCTTCGTCCAGGACCCGCTGCTCGCCCTCCGGTTGCTGGCCGACATCGCGCTGCGAGCCCTCTCGCCCGCGGTGAACGACCCCGCGACGGCCGTCCAGGTGCTCGACGAGATCGAAGACCTGCTCGACCGGGTCGCGGCCGCGGGCACGGCGCCGCTGTGGATCGTCGACCGCGCCGGCGTACCGCGAATCGTCGTCCCGCTGCCCGGATTCGACGACTTCGTGCGGACCGGCCTCGACGACGTGATCGCGGCCGCCGCGACCTCGCCGATGACCCTCGACCGACTCCGGGTGCTGCTGGCGCGGGAACTGAACCGGTCGGCGCCCGTCCACCATCGGATGCTCGGCGCCCGGCAGGACTGGGTCGACGAACTGGCCGGACCCTTCACACACCTTCACCCGCCGCCCGGTGACAGCGGTCAGTCACCCTGATCGCCCCCGCTGCGGACACCGGAGCGGGGCCGAATTTGGATTCACGCGGCGCGCTCGTCTAAAGTTCTCCACGTCGCAGTGAGCGGGTCTGACCCGGTCGAGTGGCGATGCGCCTATAGCTCAGTTGGTAGAGCAAGTGACTCTTAATCACTGGGTCCGGGGTTCGAGTCCCTGTGGGCGCACCCGAAAAGCCCCCCTGGTCTTCACGATCAGGGGGGCTTTCGTGGTTTCCGGGTCAGTGGCGTTGTTCGAGCCCGACGGCTTCCCTGAGCCGGTCCGCGGCGGTTCGAAGCGCCGGATCGTCGAGGGCGGGTGAGGCGAGCAGCGCCGCCAACGCCTCCGCGATGACATTGAGCTTCTCCTGCGAGGCCTCGTCGGCGCGGCGCCCGGCGTTCTCGAGCAGCACCACGAGGAGCAGCGTGAAGACGCTCGCGACGGTGTGAATGGCGACTTGCCAGGTCTTGAGGTCCGTCCACCACGGCAGGCTGATCAGCCACACCACGACGACCCCGGCGCACAGGAAGAAGAACGGCGCCTGGCTTACTCGGAGCTCGGCCTGCTCCACGAACCGGTCGAACGACGAACGGCGACTGCGTCCTCCGCGGGTGCGCGCGGCATCACTGCTTCGCTCCATGACCGGAGTTTAGTCGCGCCTCGAGCGCCGGACGCAGGACGAACTCTCACGCTGTCGCACGAAGTGCCGCCGCAGCCGACGGTGCCGATGCGCGAAGAACGCCGCGATCCCGCGGGCCAGCAGGCCGCCCAGTCCGGGGACCACGGCCAGCGCCCGACGGGGCTCGAAGGTGACCCGGTCGTGCACGCGGGTGCGTGACGGCCCGTCCGAGGTCAGCGTCCGCTCGTGTTCCCAACGTCGCATCGAGCCCATCGTGGACCGCTCGTGGAACCGGTGTCCCGGATCCAGCTCGGCCACCGTCAAGTCGTCGTAGTCGAACGGGAGCAGGCCGAAGAGGAACAGCCAGCACCGGCCGACCTCCCGGCCCACCTCGACGGTGTCCACCGTGAGCCCGCGCCTGCCGCGGGGCGTCGCCATCCGCATCACCGGCATCATCTCGCCGTTGATGCCCGCCGGCGTGACCACCCGCGCCCACACCTCGTTCCGCGGCGCCTCGACCAGCGAGGTCCGCTCGACCACGCGCACCCGGGTGGACACCGGTCAGGTCAGCTGAAGATCTTGCGCAGCACCAGGACGACGACCAGTGCGCCCGCGCCCACCAGCGCGTACTTGACGGGCGGCTCGTTCACCTTCGCCACCAGCGTGGCCTTGGCGTTCTCCACCAGACGCTTGGGGTTGGTGCGGACGCTGAGCTCGTCCAGGGTGCTGGCGAGCTGGTTGCGCGCCCGTTCGATGTCGCGCTCGATGCTGTCGGTGTCCCTGGGCACGTGAATCCCGCTTTCTCTCATCGCCTTGTCGTGTGTGCCTTGACCGTACCGGGACGAGCACCCCGGCCGTAGCCAGGAACCCGCGTCGGGGCCGACGGAGCACGGCGGGCGGGGAGGTCGAGCAAGTAGCCTGGCGTCGTGACCGAGAACATCAAGCTCTCCCCCGGAGACGCCGCACCCGAGTTCACCCTTCCCGACGCCGACGGCAAGGAGGTGTCGCTGTCCGACTTCCGCGGACGCAAGGTCATCGTGTACTTCTACCCGGCCGCAAGCACCCCCGGCTGCACCAAGCAGGCCTGCGACTTCCGCGACAGCCTCGCCGAGCTCAACGGCGCGGGCCTCGACGTCGTCGGCATCTCCCCCGACAAGCCCGCCAAGCTGGCCAAGTTCCGCGACGCCGAGTCGCTGACCTTCCCGCTGCTCTCCGACCCCGAGCGGACCACGCTGCAGGCGTGGGGCGCGTTCGGCGAGAAGAAGATGTACGGCAAGACCGTGCAGGGCGTGATCCGCTCGACCTTCCTCGTCGACGAGGAGGGCAAGATCGAGGTGGCCCAGTACAACGTCCGGGCCACCGGGCACGTCGCCAAGCTGCGCCGCGACCTGTCCGTCTGACGCGTCGACCGCCGCCCCTGCGCCCGAGCACGCACCCGGACGCAGGGGCGTCGTGGTCACCGGGTGTCGGCGAACCGGCGCAGGAACAACGCCTCCGCGACCGCCAGGTTCTCGATCTCGGACGGGTCGACGCTCTCGTTCGGGGCGTGGATGAGGCAGCGCGGCTCCTCGACCCCGATCAGGGCGATCTCCGCCCCCGGGACCTGGTTCGCGAAGACGTTGCACAGCGGGATCGACCCACCCTGCCCGACCGTGCCGAGCGGCTTGCCGAACGCCTCCGCCATGGCCGCGCCGAGCGCCGCGTACCCCGGGCCGTCGGTGCCGGCCCGGAACGGCGACCCGGTCGGCTCCCGCTCGACGGTGACCCGCGCGCGCCAGGGCGCCGCGGCCTCGAGGTGCGCGATCAACGCGTCCTGGGCCTGCTGTGGGTCCATGCCCGGCGGCACCCGCAGGTTCAGCCGGGCGGAGGCGCGCGGCTGGACGGCCGCGGCCGAGCCGACCACCGGCGGGCAGTCGATGCCGAGGATGGTCAGCGCCGGCCTGGCCCAGACCGCGTCCGCCACCGAACCCGTCCCGGCCAGCCCGACGCCGTCGAGCACGCCCGCGTCCGTGCGGAACTGGGCCTCGGGGTAGTCCACCCCCGCCCACGTCTGGGTGGCGTCCAGCCCCGCCACGACGGTGTTGCCCGCGGCGTCGCGCAGCGTCGCGAGCATCGCCACCAGGGCCGCCAGCGCGTCCGGCGCGGGGCCGCCGAACATGCCCGAGTGCACCTCCCCCGCCAGGGTTTCCACGTGCACCACCACGTTGGCGATGCCGCGCAGGGTGGTGGTGGCGGTCGGCAGGCCCACCTCCGCATTGCCGGTGTCGACCACCAGGATCATGTCCGCCTCGAAGAGTTCGGGCCGCTCCTCCACGAGGGCCTCGAGGCCGCCGGTGCCCATCTCCTCGGAGCCCTCGGCGACCACCCGGATGCCCACCGGGAACGGCGTGCCCAGCGCCCGCAGCGCCAGCAGGTGCATCACGATGTTGCCCTTGCAGTCCGCGGCGCCGCGTCCGTACCAGCGACCGTCGCGCTCCGTGAGCTCGAACGGCGAAGTGTGCCATTTGCTCTCGTCGCCCGGCGGCTGGACGTCGTAGTGGCAGTACAGCAGCACCGTCGGCGCACCCGGCGGTCCCGGCTGGTGCCCGACGACGGCGTTCGACCCGTCGGCGGTCTCGATCAGGTCGACAGTGCCGATCCCGGCCGCAACGAACGCGTCCCGGACCCACTGCGCGGCCTGCACGCATTCCTCCGCCGGGAACTGTCGCGGGTCGGCGACCGAGCGGAAGCCGACCAGCGTCGCGAGTTCCTCACGCGCCGTGGGCATCAGGGCCCGCACCGCGCCGCGGATCTCGTCCGCCGTCGACGTCTGACTTCCCGCCATCATTCCTCCACCAGTTTGAGGTCGCGCACGTGCGCGTCGTATCCGGCCAGCTCGTCCGGACAGTAGACCTCGAGCACCAGTCGCTGGGCCTCGACCAGTTGCCGGGTGCCGATGATCGGGCGCTGGCCCGGCCCGGCCGCGCCGCTGACGATCTGCTGGTGCAGCACGGCGTCGCGCAGGGCGCTGCCGGGGTCACTGCACGCCGCCCCGCCGTCGGTGCCCAGCACCCGCGCGGTGGCCTCCGTGTCCAGGGTCCCGAATCCGGCCGCGTCGAAGCGCGCCGACAGTTCGGTCGCCTTGTCCTGCGCGGCGAGGTCGTCCTGGTGCTGGTTGAACGCGACCAGCCCCCACACCGCCAGTCCCACGAAGACGGCGGCCGCCACCAGGTACACCACCCGGTGGGTGTTCTCGGGCCGCGTGGGCTGGTCGTCCACCGCGGCGATGCTCACGCCGTCGTCCTTTGCGGCACCGGCCATCTCACGCCTCCTTCACGGGATCCACGACGAGTTCCTGTTTCCAGGACGGCTTGCGCAGCGCCAGGATCAGCAGCGGCACACCCAGGCCCACGATCCCGAACCCGCCGCCGACGATCAGCACGTACACCAGGACGCTGCCGCCGCCGAACTGCGAGGGCGGGACGAAGCCGATGCAGAACGCCGCCACGCTGGCGACCAGGCCCACCCAGCACAGCAGGAACAACGCGGGCGCGCGGTAGCCGCGCGGGTGGTCCGGCTGCTGACGCCGCAGCCGCATCGCCGCCACGAACATCAGCACGTACACCACCAGGTAGACCTGCGTGGTGATGACCGAGAGGATCCAGTACGCGCTGGAGACCTCCGGGATGAACGCGTAGAGCAGGGCGATCACGGTGGTCACCGCGCCCTGCGCCACCAGGATGTTCTGCTGGACCCCGTGCACGTTGAGCCGCTGCAGGATCGGCGGCAGGAAGCCGTCCTGCCGGCCGATCATCAGCAGGCCCTTCGACGGCCCGGCCAGCCAGGTGAGCATGCCGCCCAGTGACGCCGCGATCAGCATCAGCGCGAGGATCGGTGTGGCCCACCCGAACCCGAAGTGCGCGAAGAAGGTGTCGAAGGCCTGCATGACGCCCGCGGTCAGGGACAGACTCTCCGCCGGCACCACCCAGCTGATGGCGATGGCGGGCAGGATGAAGATGCCCAGCACCAGCCCCATCGCCACGAACATCGCGCGGGGGAACTCGCTGGCCGGCTTGCGCAGGCTCGAGACGTGCACGGCGTTCATCTCCATGCCCGAGTAGGACAGGAAGTTGTTGACGATGAGCACCAGGCTGGCGACGCCGGTCCAGGCCGGCAGCAGCGCACTGAACTCCATCGGGGCCGCGGACGGGTTGCCCTGGCCGAGGAACACCACGCCCATGACGATCAGCAGCACGCCGGGGATCAGGGTGCCCAGCACCAGCCCGGCGCTGGAGAGTCCGGCCACCGCCTTCATCCCCCGCGAGGACACGAACACCCCGGCCCAGAACAGGGTGACGATCACGATCGCGGTGTACGGGCCGCTCGATGCCAGTTGCGGGTTCACCACGTAGGCAAAGGTGCTCGCGACGTACGCCAGCAGTGTCGGATAGTAGAAGATCGTCATCGCGAACTGGCACCACACGGCCAGGAACCCGGCCTTGTCCGAGATCCCCTCGCCCACCCAGCGGTAGACGCCGCCCGCCCAACCCGACGCGAGTTCGGCGGAGACCAGCGCGGTCGGCAGCAGGAACACCAGTGCCGGGACCAGGTAGAGGAACACGCAGGCCAGCCCGTACACGGCCATCGACGGGGCCGACCGCAGGCTGGCCACCGAACTGGTGGTCATCATGGCCAGGGCTATCCAGGTGATGTACTGCTGGCGCGGCGCGGGTGGTTTCCGGTGCGCCGCGGTGGAACTCGGCTCCCCTGTCGTGTCCACGCTCATTCGGTCACCATCCCGTCGGACGGGCCGCCGCGGAGTCGGCGGGCTCCCACCCACACTGTCCCCTCTACCGCGGGGGCGTGCACTCGATCATGCGGGCCCGGACCGGATTTCACCCGGATCGGATGAGCCGACCGGGCGCGGCTCAGCGATGCGCGTCGATCAGCTTCTCGATGCCGTCGAGCAGCAGGGCGAGCGCGAAGGTGAAGTCCGCGTCGTCCCAGTCGACGTCCGGGTCGGCGTCGAATGCGCCGTCCGCGACCGCCGCGGTCAGGTGCGGGAACTTCGCCGGGTCGAGCAGTTGCGGCAGCAACACCGAATAGTCCAGCGCGGCGGCGTACTCGGGCGACACCGTGGCGGAGGCCGCCTCGAAGTCCGCGGCGAAGCGGGCCCGTCCGATCACGTACAGCGAGGTGTTGAGGACGATCTGGAAACGCAGCGGCGGCGGCAGCGGGGTGTCCGCCAGGCAGCCGAGTCCGGCCTCGAGCCACGCGATGTTGTTGGGTCCGGTCGGCGGCACGCCCCCGAGGGACAGCTGCAGCCACCACCGGTGCCGCATCAGCGCCTCGTACTCGGAGGTGGCCCACTGCGCCAACGCATCCCGCCACGGCGTGCCCGGCTCGATGTGCGGCGCGGGCCCCACCACCCGGTCGGTGATCAGCTCGATCAGCTCGTCCTTGCTCTTGACGTACCGGTACAGCGACATGGTCGTGAAGCCCAGCTCCTTGGCCAGGCGGGCCATCGACAGCGACGCGGCACCCTCCGCATCCGCGACTTCGATTGCGGTGTCGAGGATCTTCTCGAGACTCAGCCCGCGGCGCGGCCCCCGACTGCCCGGTTCGGTGAGCCCCCAGGCGAGCCTGACGGCTCGGGGCAGATCGCCTGTCCCCGTGGTGTCCGCACCACTCGTGTCCATGTCCGTACCGCTCCCGTCGTCACCTCTTGCGCTCATCGTAAAACTGTGTACGTTATAAACCGAAGTATATGGCATACACAGTTTCCGATTCCGGGAGAAGACTGATGACTCACGACGAACCCACCGGGGCGATTCACGTCTCCGGCCTCACCAAGGCCTACGGCGACCACACCGTTCTCGACGGCCTGGACCTGCACGTGCCTGCCGGCCGGATCTTCGCCCTGCTCGGCGCAAACGGTGCGGGCAAGACCACCACGGTCCGCATCCTGTCCACGCTGCTGCCCTTCGACTCCGGGCAGGTGAGCGTCGCCGGACACCCGCTCCCCGGCGCCGCGCGGGCGGTGCGCCGACGCATCAGCGTCACCGGCCAGTACGCCGCGGTCGACAAGGTGCTGACCGGCCGCGAGAACCTCATGCTCGTCGCCGAACTCAACCACCTCGGCCGGAGCGAGGCCCGTCGCCGCACGGCGGAACTGCTGGACCGATTCGACCTCGTCGACGCGGCCGACCGCCGGGCGCAGGACTACTCGGGCGGCATGGCGCGTCGGCTGGACCTGGCGATGAGCCTGGTCGCGGACCCGAAGGTCGTCTTCCTCGACGAGCCGACCACCGGACTCGACCCGCGCAGCCGTCGCGAGATGTGGTCCGTCATCCGCGAACTCGCCGACGGCGGTGTCACCATCTTCCTGACCACGCAGTACCTCGAGGAGGCCGACCAACTCGCGGATCGTGTCGCCGTCATCGACGGCGGCCGGATCGTGGCCGAGGGCACCCCCGACGAACTCAAGCGACTGGTCGACGGCGGCCGCATGGAACTGCAGTTCGCCGACCGTGCCCAGTTCGACCTCGCCGCGGGTGCGCTGCCCGGTGCGGTCACCGACGACGCCACCCTGACCGTCGAGGTACCCACCGACGGCAGCGTCGCCTCCCTCAAGGCGCTGCTGGATCGAATCGACTCCCCCGACCTCGCGGTCGAGAGGTTCGCCCTGCACACCCCCGACCTCGACGACGTCTTCTTCGCCCTCACCGGCGCACCGCGCGTGCCCGGCCCCACCTCGACGAAAGCGGCGGCCCGATGAGCACCCACACCGATCGTGAACTCACCTCTGTCGTGGCCGATTCGACGGTGATGCTGCGACGCAACCTCAAACACGTCCTGCGCAGCCCGGACACCATGCTCATGGCGGCGGCGCTGCCGATCATGCTGATGCTGCTGTTCGTGTACGTCTTCGGTGGCGCGATCGACACCGGCACCGAGTACATCAACTACGTCGTCCCCGGAATCATCCTGCTGTGCGCGGCATTCGGCGCATCGACCACCGCGGTCAGCGTGTCCACCGACATGACCGAGGGCATCATCGACCGCTTCCGCACCCTGCCCATCGCGCAGTCGTCGTTCCTGACCGGGCACGTGCTCGTCAGCGTGGTCCGCAACCTGGCGACCACCGCGATCGTCATCGCGGTCGCGCTGCTGTTGGGCTTTCGCCCGACCGCCGACCCGCTGCGGTGGCTGGGGGTTCTCGGCGTCATCGGCGGCTTCATCTTCGCCCTGTCGTACCTGTCGACGGCGCTGGGACTGCTCGCGAAGAACCCGGAGGCGGCGAGCGGGTTCACCTTCGCGATCATGTTCCTGCCCTACGTCAGCAGCGCGTTCGTGCCCGCCGACTCGATGCCCTCGTGGCTGCAGTGGTTCGCCGAGAACCAGCCGGTCACCCCGATCATCGAGACCGTCCGAGGACTGCTGATGGGCACCGAGATCGGCAACAGCGGCTGGCTCGCCCTCGGCTGGTGCGCGGCGATCACCGTGGCCGGCTTCGCCTGGTCGACCGTGCTCTACCGCCGGCGCGTCGCCGCCTGAGAACCCGGCCCCGTCGGAGGTATCCGGTACCGGGAGAAACACCAGACCATGGGGTGCGTCGAAACCCGAGCCCCTGCGGTTAACCTGGGGTGGTGGAAGCCATCACCAGCAGTCGAGCCTCGCGACGCGCGGACCCGGCTCTGGAGAGCCCGGACGATCCGCAGGAGTTGCTGCCCCGCAAGCGCCCCACCCAGGAGCGCAGCCAGCGCAAGTTCGACGCCCTGCTCTCCTCCGCGCGCGAACTGCTGACCGAGGTCGGTTTCGAGTCGTTCACCTGCGAGGAGGTCGCCTCCCGCGCGGACGTCCCGATCGGCACGCTCTACCAGTTCTTCGCCAACAAGTACGTCATCGTGTGCGAGCTGAACCGGCAGGACTTCGCCGACGTCCGCGACGAGCTCGAGCAGTTCAACGGCGAGGTGCCGTCGCTGGACTGGCTGCGCTTCCTCAACAACTTCGTCGACCACCTGGCAAAGCTGTGGACCTCGGACCCGTCCCGGCGGGAGGTGTGGCTGGCCATGCAGTCCACCCCGTCCACCCGCGCCACCGGCAAGATCCAGGAGAAGGGGCTGGCCGGGCAGATCGCCCTGATGCTGGCCCCGTTGACCCCGCGCACCGAGCGGGACCGTCGGATCATGATGGCCGAGGTGCTGGTGCACGTCGTGTACTCGATGCTGAACTTCTCGGTGCAGGACGGCCAGAGCCACGCCGACGCCGTCGACGAACTCAAGCGGCTGATGGTCGCGTATCTCCTCGTGGCGGAGAAGGAGTCCCGCTCTCACTGATGTCCCCCGGGCGCTCGGCTCCCGATCACGGACACGACACAGACGAACGAGGCCGGCCGGCGGATTTCTCCGCCGGCCGGCCTCGTGTGAAGTCCGGGTGCTGTCGGTCAGCGCGGGATCGGCACCACGATGTCCGGTTCCTCGATCACGACCATCGCCCCGGCCATGTCGCCGTCGTGCGTCAGCGACAGGTGGATGATGGCGCCCGGCAGGAACTCCGCGGCCTCGTCGTGCAGCTTGATGCTCGGCCGGCCCCAGGCGTCGTTGACCACCTCGATCTGTGCGTACGCGTTGTCACCGACGGCGGGCGGCCGGGCGAACCGGGAGGACGCCCAGGCCTTGATGACCGCCTCCTTGGCCGCCCAGCGCACCGCGTAGTGACGCGCCGGCTCGGTGCTCTTCGACTCGCAGTACCGCCGTTCCCCCGGCCGGAAGCTCGAGAGCATCGCGGTGCCGGGGCGTCCCAGCTGCTCCGCGAACTCGGAGACGGTGACCAGGTCGAACCCGATTCCCAGGATGGCCATTACTGGCACCCCGGCAGACCGGAACGGTAGACGTCGTCGTCGCCGAGGCGCGCCTCGCACGTGAGCAGCATGTCGGCCTCGAGCTGACGGGCCGCCTGGGCGGGCACCGAGTCGCCGCCGAAGCGACGGTCCGCGGGCCGCTCGTAGAGGTCCGCGCCACCGCACATCGCCGACGCGAGTCGGCGCTGACCGGCGAGGGTCCGCTCCTGCGCCTGTGCCAGGTAGTCGGCCCGCTCGGCGGCGGGGATCGACTCCACGAACGCCTGCGGGTGGACCACCGCGATCAGTCCGGACACGTGACCGAAGCCGAGGCTGGTGAGCAGGCCCGCCTTGAGCGGGAAGCTGCCGCCGAAGCGCATCGCCTCACGCGGCCACACCAGGTGCTCGAACTCGGCCATCTTCGGGTCCACGCAGTCGAGGCTGCGGTTCGGCGGGACGATGCCCTGGCCGAGGACCTGGCACAGCCCGATCAGCTGGAAGGCCGCGGCGCCGCCCTTGGCGTGACCGGTCAGCGACTTCTGCGAGACCACGAACAGCGGGGAGCCCTCGCTGCGGCCCAGGGCCGCCGCCAGACGCTCGTGCAGTTCGGCCTCGTTCGGGTCGTTGGCCGCCGTCGAGGTGTCGTGCTTGGAGACCACCGAGATGTCGTCCGCGGTGACGCCGAGCGCGTTGAGCGAGAGCGCCAGCTGCGAGTCCTGGCCGCCGCGACCGGCACCCAGGGCGCCGATTCCGGGGGCCGGGATGGAGGTGTGCACGCCGTCCGCGAACGAACCGGCCCACGCCACCACACCGAGCACCGGCAGGCCCATCTCCAGCGCCAGGTCGCCCCGCGCCAGGAGGATGGTGCCGCCACCGGCGGACTCGACGAAGCCGCCTCGACGACGGTCGTTGGCCCGCGAGAAGCGGCGCTCGTCGATGCCCTTGGCCGTCATGTCGGCCGACTTGGCGGTGGCCGACATGTCGCCGAACCCGACGATGCCCTCGATGCCGAGGTCGTCGAAGCCGCCGGCGACCACCAGCTGCGCCTTGCCGAGGCGGATCTTGTCGACGCCCTCCTCGACGGACACCGCCGCCGTGGCGCACGCCGCGACCGGGTGCACCATCGCGCCGTAGCCGCCGACGTAGGACTGGACCACGTGCGCCGCAATGACGTTCGGCAGGGCCTCCTGCAGGATGTCGTTCGCGCGGGACTCGCCGAGCAGGGTGTCGATGTAGAGCGAGCGCATGGACGTCATGCCGCCCATGCCGGTGCCCTGGGTGTTGGCCACCGTCGACGGGTGCACCCAGCGCAGCAGCTCCGACGGGGTGAAGCCGCCGGTCAGGAACGCGTCCACCGTGGTGACCAGGTTCCACAGGCCGACCCGGTCCACGGATCCGGCCATGTCCGCGGGGATGCCCCACTTGGTGACGTCGAACCCGGTCGGGATCTGCCCGCCCACCGTGCGGGTGAGCTTCGCCTTGCGCGGCACCCGGATCTCGGTGCCGGCCCGGCGGGTGACCTGCCAGTCGCCGCTGTCCGGCACGGCAGCCGCGACGGTGTGCTCGGGGTCGGACTCGACGAAGGCCTTGGCCTCCGCCTCGCTGCCGACCACGAAGGTCAGGTCGTTGTCCAGGAACACCGACGTCAGCAGCGGCGCGGTGTTGTCCACCATGGCGCCCTCGTCGACGTAGGTGCGGATGCCGCACCGCTCGACGACCGCGTCGTGGTAGCGCTCGGCGATCTCCGCCTCGGGCACCAGTTCACCGGACTCGGTGTCGTACCAGCCGGCGACCGGGTCGTTCTCCCACGTGAGAAGTCCCGTGTTCCAGGCCAGTTCGAGCACACCTGCCGCCGAGAGCTCCTCGTCGACCTCCATCTCGAAGCGGGTCCGGGAGGAGCCGTAGGGGCCGAGCTCGCCGGCGCCGACGATGACCACCAGGTCGGACGGGTTGACGTCCAGCTCGGGCCAGACCATCTCGGGCAGCGCGGCGGCGAGGCGAGGCGGCGAGGGCAGCGCCGCGATCGTGCCGTCCTCGTCCGCTGCGGATTCGCTTGCCGCGGCGGCCTTCTCGGCGTCCGCCGCGTCGCGGGCCAGGGCGACCAGGTCCAGGTCGACGTCGGCGAGTCCGCCGGTCAGGTCGAGCTGCACCGGTGCGGTGACGGCCGCGCGGACCGTCTCCGGGGTGCAGCCGGCCAGCAGCTGCTCGGCCATCTCCTCGGTCGACCAGGTGCGCACACCCTTGGCCTCGACGGCCTCGACCATCGGGTCGTTGCCGCCCATCAGCCCGGTGCCGCGCACCCAGCCGATCAGGGCGTGCACCAGCGTGACCCGCTCAGCCCAGTTGCGCTCGGCGTTCCAGCGCATGACCACCGCGTCCAGCGCGGCCTTGGACTCGCCGTAGGCGCCGTCGCCGCCGAACAGGCCCCGGTTCGGGGAGCCGGGCAGCACCACGTGCAGGTGCGTGTCGACGTCACGGTCGTAACCGATCTTCGACAGCCCGCCGATCAGCCGCTCGACCGACCACAGCAGCACCCGCATCTCCATCTCGGCGCGGGCGCCGGCGTCGGAGAGCTCGCCGCCCACGCGGGGCGCGGCGAACGGGAACAGCATCGTCGGGGTGACGGCCTCCTTGACCAGCTTCTTGGCGCCGCCAGCGGTCTCGGTCTGCTCGCTGCCGATCCACTCGATCAGCGCGTCCACGTCGGAGTAGGACGCCATGTTCGCGGGCACCACCCACAGGGCGGCACCGGCACGAGCGTTGGCGCGGTACAGCTTCCGGTAGAAGCCGAGCCGCTCCGAGTCCAGGCGCGAGGTGGTCACGAAGACCGTGGCCCCGCCGCGCAGCAGCTTGCCGGCCACCGAGGCGGCGATGGAGCCCTTGCTGGCGCCGGTGACGACGGCGACCTGGTCGGCCCACTCGGCTGCCTGGTCGTCGGACGCGACGGCGTCRGCGGCGATCCGGGCGTAGGTCGTCGCCAGCTCGGCGCGACCCTCCGCCTGTGCCCGCTGCTGCCACCAGGCGGCGTGGGCGGCCACGGTCTTGCCGGCGCCGGTGAAGTTCACCGTCTCCAGCGCGGACGCGTCGGACTCGAGCCACAGGCGGGCCAGGTCCTCGCGGGCGGTGGCCCAGCGGTCGTCGACGAGCACCGCGCGGCGCGCGTCGAAGGCCGGGGCGACCAGTCGGGGCCAGTCCGAGCCGAGCTCGGCGGAGACCAGGTCGACCAGCTCGGTGTCGGCGTCGGGAGCGGCCGAGACCGCCTCGTCGGCCAGGCCGAGCTGCTCGAGCACCAGCCGGGCCGCGGAGGCGAGCACGCCGTTGCGTCCGGTGATGTGCTCGGTGAACTCGCCGAGTGCGGCTGCGTCGACGGTGCCGCCCGCGCCGCCACCGGCGGCGGGCATCGACACTGCGACGCCGCGACGGGAGGCCACGGACTGGACCGCGGCGTCGATCACGGCATCCACCGCGGCGCCGTCGGACAGCGCGCCCTCGTGCAGGCCGCCGAGCGACCCGCCCCGGACGCTGGAGCCGTCCCGGGTGCCGAGCGCCACCTCGGCGGTGACGTGCGACGCCCAGCCGGCGCCGAGCTCCCAGACCTTGGTGACGCGCTCCGCGATGGCCGCCGGGCGCTTGCCCGAGGGGCCGAACACCTTGCGCAGGTGGTCGTTCAGGGAGTCGGTGAGCACCGGGCCGAACGGCTTGTAGGTACGGGCCAGCTTGTTGACGGTGACCGCCAGCGCGCCCATGTCCGCGTCCGCGGCGCCGTCGATGGCGCCGAGCGAGAGCTCCGCACCGAGGTCGACGAGCAGCTGGTTGCGGCGCGAGGACACGCCGTCGCACAGCGCCTCGATGGTGTCGGCGGGGCCGACCTGGTCCGGGCGCAGCTTGGTCCACAGCCCGATCAGCACGGCCGTCGCGTCGGACGCGGCGAATGCGATGTCGTCGGGGCGCGGTCCGCCGGACGGGGCGGCCGGGGCCGCGGCGGGTGCCGGTGCGGCCGCGGCGGCGGGCGCCTCCGAAACCGCTTCTGCCACAGGCTCGTCGTCGTCGACGGGCGCCGGGTCGGTGTCGGTGGAGAACACCACGCCGGCCTCGCGCTCGATGTTGAGCACCTCGACGGGGTTGCCGAAGCGGCCGGGCAGCTTGAGCGTCTGCGAGGCCAGGTTCGCCACGGTCGGGACCGCGCCGAGACCGATCTCGACGAAGCGCTCGACCCCGAGGCCGCCGTCGGACTCGTCGCCGAAGAGCAGGTCCTGCGTCTCGATCCACCGGACCGGGCTGGCGAACTGCCAGGCCAGCAGCTCGGCCAGCACCACGCGGCACAGGTCCGAGGGGCGTGCGGCCCACGCGTCGAAGTCCGCGAGGACCTCCGCCAGCGGCTCCGAGGGCACCAGGTCGGCGATCTCCTGGACGAAGTCGCGGCCCAGGTTGAACGGCTTGGGCACCAGGTTCGGGATGTACCGGCCGATCAGGATCGCGGGGTCGATCTCCTGCGGCAGCAGGTGCAGCAGCCGCTCGCGGAAGTCGTCGACACCGCCGCGCAGCACGGTGGAGTGGAACGGGACGTCGATGCCCGGGATCTGGATGTACGCCCGCTTGCCGCCGGTCTCGGCGCGCTTGCGGTCGATCTCCTGCTCTAGCGCGTCGAGTCCCGCGACGGTGCCGGCGATGGCGTACTGCGAGCCGCGCAGGTTCAGGTTCACGATCTCGAGGAACTCACCGGTCTCCGCGGCGACGGACGCCACGAACTCGGCGAGGTCCTCGTCGGCGACGCCGATCTGCGAGGGCCGGATCGCGGCCAGGCGGTAGTTGGAGCGGCCCGCCGCGTCGCGGGGCACCAGTGCGTGCATCGCGGAGCCGCGCTGGAAGACCACCTCGAGGACGGCCTCGAGCGGCAGCACCCCGGCGACGGCGGCGAGCGCGTTGTACTCGCCGACCGAGTGGCCGGCCAGCAGTGAGTCCTCCACGAAGGCGCCGGCCTCACGCAGCTCCGCCACCTGGGCGACGCCGAGCACGGCCATGGCGACCTGGGTGAACTGGGTCAGGTGCAGCACGCCGTCGGGGTGCTTGTGGGTGACCCCACGCGCCTTGAGGACGGTCGGGTTGTCGCGGACGACGGCGAGGATCGAGAAGCCGAGGGCCGCGCGGGTGTGCTTGTCGGCGCGGTCCCAGATCTCGCGGGCGGCCTTGGAGCGGGCGCGGGCGTCGAGGCCCATGCCGGGACGCTGGATGCCCTGGCCGGGGAAGGCGTAGACGGTCTTCGGCGCGTCGGTGCGGCCGGAGGCGACCATCACCAGTTCGCCGTCGACGCGGCAGCCGACCTCGATGACCTCGGCGCCGCCGTCGAAGGCGGTGCGGTCCACGCGGACGTCGATCTCGGCGCCGGGCCGGACCATGCCGAGGAAGCGTGCGGTCCAGGCGGTCAGCCGGCGCGCGGGGACGGTGGCCGTCGGGTCCACGGCGGTGACGACCTGCTGGGCCGCGGCCGAGAGCCACATGCCGTGCACGATCGGGCTGCCGAGGCCCGCGAGCAGCGCCGCGGCGTCGGAGGTGTGGATCGGGTTGTGGTCGCCGGAGACCCGGGCGAACGCACCCATGTGACGCGGCGCGACGACCGTCGCCTGACGACGGCGGCGGCGCGGGGTGTCGGTCGCGGCGTCGGTCAGCGAACCGCCGGCGCGGACCGGGTCGGCCAGCTCGCCCTTGCCGGTACGGCCGCGGATCGCGAACCGCTCCACCATGGTGGCGAACGTCGGGGCGGTGGCGCCCTCCTCGCCGCGCATGGCACCGACCTCGACGCGGACCTCCACGACGCGGCCCATGTCGGTGTCGACGACGGAGATGCCCTCGGCCTTGACGGTGAGCACGGCGGCGTCGGCCGGGACGGCGTCGACCAGGTTGACCGCGTGGTCGAGGTGCACCAGGTCGAGCATGCCCTCGATGGCGTGGATGCCGTCGGCGGTGGTCGCGGCGCCGAGCACGGCGAACACGGCCGGCCAGCAGGCGCCGACGATGACGTCGGGCACCGCGCTGGCGCCGGTGGTCAGCGACTCCGGCAGGCCGGACGCGGTGACGCCGGCGTGGTCCGCGACGAGGTCGGGGATCCAGGCGACGTTCAGCCGGGCGGTGGCGTTCTTGACGGCGGGCAGGTCCTGGCCGGCGGCCACGCCGAGCAGCGCGGACATGGCGGCCTCGGCGTCGGCCTCGGTGACCACGGGGGCGCCGCCGTCACGGGTCGAGGCGGGCACGGTCAGGCGGATGGTGACCGCGCGGCCGGCGACCAGCGGCACGCTGAGCTCGGCGGTCTCGGCGTCGACGGCACGCAGCACGGCACCGGTGGTGGCGTGGGTGGCGGACTCCTCCTCGACGGTCCACGCGGCGAGGTCGCCGAGGCGGTGCACCGGGTTGCGGGTCAGGCGCGAGGCCCACAGCACGTCCGGCGAGGCCAGCACGACGGCGAGCAGGCCGCGGGCCTGGGTGCCGTGGCGGCGGGCGGTCACCTCGGTGGGCGTGACGCCCGCGCCGAGCAGCTCGTCGGTGGTGGCGCGCTCGAAGCGGTCGAGCAGCTCGCCGACCGGCTCGTCGACGCGGGTGATGCCCGCGACGGCGACGGTGCCGGGGATGACGCACACCTGGTCGGCGGAGTAGCGCGGGTCGTGGGCCTGCCACAGCGAGTCGGAGCGCCACCAGCGGCGGACGTCCTTGTCGATGACCGGCACGAAGTTCACCGGCTTGCCGGCGATCTTGCACAGCGAGGTGAAGAACGGGACGTCCGCCGGGTGCAGCACGGTGTCCGCGGCGTCCGGGTAGGCGGCCGTGAGCGCGCACAGCGCGGCCTCGGGCCGCTCGAGCGTCGCCTCGTCGGCGAAGAGGGTCTGGATCGGCCCGCGGTCGTTGCGGTGCAGCCGGGCCTCGGCGCGCTGCAGCATCTGGGCGAAGCGGTCGCGCCAGGTGACGTCGAGCCACACGGACTCGGTGGCGTCGGCGTAGGCCTCGGACCAGTCGGTGCCGCAGTCGAAGACCTTGGCGGAGTCGATGCCGACGGCCAGCTCCAGGTAGCGGCGCAGCCAGCGCTCGTAGCTCATGGTCGCGACGTCGCCGAAGTACGGCTTCGCGGTGCCGTCGAGGGCGGCGACGATCTCGTCGCGGCGCTCGGCGACCGCGTCCGCGTCACCGGCGACCTCGTCGAGCAGGCGGCCGGTACGCGAGGCCGCGTTGTCGATCTCGTGGATGTCGGCGCCGAGCTGGCTGCGGCCGGAGGCCATCCCGCCCGCCGCGGTGCCCGCACCGACCCAGTCGGGGGTGCCGGGGGTGTCGACGAGCATCTGCTTGACCTCGGGCGAGGTGGTGGCCTCGAGGGCCGCCATCGCCGCGGTGCCGACCAGGATGCCGTCGACCGGCATCGCCGGGTAGCCGGCCGCCTCGGACCAGCGGCCGGTGAGGTACTCGGCCGCCCGCTCCGGGGTGCCGATGCCGCCGCCGACGCAGATCACCAGGTTCGGCCGGGCGCGCAGCTCGGCGTAGGTGGTGAGCAGGAGGTCGTCGAGGTCCTCCCAGGAGTGGTGGCCACCGGCCTTGCCGCCCTCGATGTGGACGATGACCGGGTAGTCGGGGACCTCGTTGGCGATGCGGATCACCGAACGGATCTGCGCGACGGTGCCGGGCTTGAACGCGACGTGGCTGATGCCGGCCTCGCCGAGCTCCTCGATCAGCGCGACGGCCTCGTCGAGCTCGGGGATGCCGGCGGTGACGATGACGCCGTCGATCGGGGCGCCGGCGGCGCGGGCCCGCTGCACGAGACGCTTGCCGCCGAGCTGGAGCTTCCACAGGTAGGGGTCCAGGAACAGCGAGTTGAACTGCACGGCGCGGCCCGGCTCGAGCAGGGTCTGCAGCTCGGCGACGCGGTCGGTGAAGATCTGCTCGGTCACCTGGCCGCCGCCGGCCAGCTCGGCCCAGTGGCCGGCATTGGCCGCCGCGGCGACGATCTTGGCGTCGACCGTCGTCGGGGTCATGCCCGCGAGCAGGATGGGCGAGCGGCCGGTCAGCCGGGTGAAGGCGGTGGAGGTGGCGACCTTGCCGTCGGGCAGCGTCACCAGGGTGGGGGCGAACTCGGTCCACGCCTTCTGCACCTCGGGCGCCGCGCCGGGGGTCAGCAGGTTGCGCTGGCCGCCGCGGGTGGAGGCCGCGACGATGCCGACGCCGCGGCCGCGCAGTGCGTTGACGGTCATCCGGGTGAGCAGGTCGCCCGGGCCCAGGTCCAGGATCCAGGACGCGCCGGCGTCGACGGCGTTGTCCACCTCGACGACCCAGTCGACCGGGTCGGTGAGGCAGGCGCGCGCGAGGCGGGTGGAGAGGTCGGCGTCGAGGCCGCAGCGCACGGCCCAGGCGCCGACGGTGTCGACGGCGTCGGCGAGCGCGGGGTGGTGGAAGCCGACTTCCACGGCCAGCGGCTCGAACACGGGCGAGAACACGGCGCCGCCACGCTTCTTGGCGTCACGCTCACGGGCTTCGTCGGCGGCGACCTGCTCGGCGCGCTGCTGGACGCGGGCGAGCTGCGCCGGCGGGCCGGAGAGCACCACGCGACGGCGACCGTTGCGGATGGCCATGACGGCCGCGCACTCGCTGTCGAGGCCGCGGCCGACCTCGTCGACGATGGCCTGCATCCGGGCGGGGTCGACGTCGGAGACGGCGAGCATGGGGGCGCGCTCGGCGCCGCCGAGGACGCCGCGACGACGGCCGACCAGGACCGCGGCCGCGCCGATCAGCTGCGCGATCGCGAGGAGGGAGGCGTCCGCGTTGCCACCGGTGGCGACGGACTCGGCGGCGAGCAGGCCCTGCGAGTGGCCGATGACGGCGACGGGCGGGGTGCGCTCGGGGTCGAGGCCCTGCAGGCGCAGCGACTTCAGGGCCGCGATCTGGGTGAGGAGCACGCCGGGCAGGGACACCGAGGCGGAGGTGAGTGCGGCGGCGGAGGGGCCGGCCGGGGCGGCGCCCTCGTCGACGACGTCCTGCTCGAGGATCCAGCCGATCGGGTCGAAGCCGGCGGGCCGGACCACGAGGAGATCCTGGGCGACGGGCGCGAGCAGCGCGGCCGCCTCGTTGACCAGTGCGGTCATGTCGGGCTCGAGGCCGTTGTCGCGAATCAGCTCTTCGAGGGGGCTCAGCCACGCGGCGCCCTGGCCGCCGAAGGCGAGGGCGTAGGGCTCACCGGACAGGAAGCGGTCACGCAGGGGGGACTTCGCCGGCCCGGCGTTCGGTGCGAACCGTGACCGTCCGGCGCCGTTCCCCTGGCCCGCTGGTGTGCTCTCGTCGATCGTCACGCTGGACAGTCCTCTCCTGGTCGGAACCCACCGAGATCTGAAGCCTCACGCGGCCTATCGGCGAGCACGCGGGAGTCCTTCGACGGGCCCCGTCAGGTTTGCACAGAATCATGAGGACTTCCTCACGTTTGCGACCTGGACAAGCGTTCTACCAGGTAGTAGGCGTGATGCAGGTCACAAAAGCCGCTCCGAAGTGACTCGCGAGTAGGAAAAGAACGCGCTGGCTGAGCCGAAAACGGGGCGCCGCCAAACCTGAGGAACTCCTCATATTGATCGTTATAATGTTGTTATATATGCCACGGCGTCCACCGGGCTCCGACGGGCCCTTCAAGACCCTTCCGGCGCGGCGCGAAGCGGGATGCGCGGCCCCCGTCGGCCGGGGCGGGGAGGCCCGGCCGCCCCGTCGAGACCGCCCGAAACCGGGCGGCCGCCACCGCGACTGCGCACTCGAGCACCGGGAGGATTCGGGACAACGCCGTGGCGTAGTCTGTCCCGGTCACGCGCGAGTGGCGGAATTGGCAGACGCGCCAGGTTTAGGTCCTGGTGTCCTAGGACGTGGGGGTTCAAGTCCCCCCTCGCGCACCACGAGCAGTTCTACGAACTGCGACGAACGAGATCGCGAACTCGCAATGAGCCGGTGGCCTCGTTCTTTTTCGTTGCACGGATCGGTCCGCTGGTCACGGCTGTTCAGTCGGTCTCCGAGTCAGGTGAGACTGTTACGAGTTCAGCGCCGACGCAAATCGGCCGTGCCCGCTAGGCTCGGCGCAATGCTCATATGGATCAACGGCGCATTCGGTGCGGGAAAGACGCAGACTGCGTTCGAGTTGAATCGACGTGTCTCTCGCTCTCACGTCGCCGATCCTGAACTCATCGGATTCGCGATCCACAAGATGCTTCCGGCCTCCGCGCGACGCGACTTTCAGGACCGACCCCAGTGGCGATCAGCTGTAGTCGCGACGCTCGCCGACGCGGTGGCTGCCCACGACGGTCCAGTGATCGTCCCGATGACGCTGGTCAACCCGGACTACTTCGACGAGATCATGGCAGGTCTGTCCACCGAAGGCGTTGACGTCAGGCACTTCTCCCTCGTCGCGTCACCCGGCACTCTCCGACGTCGACTGCAAACCCGCACCGGCTACTGGCTGGGTCGCGCTGTGGGAAGCGATGAAACCTGGGCTATGCAACAGATCAGCCGTTGCGTGACCGCGCTAGGCACGGAACGATTCACGGAACATGTCGATACCGACGATCGCACCGTCGACGACGTAGTGGAGCACATTGCGGCACGCACGGACCTACACCTGACACACGACCGCCTGGCCCCCGTCCGCTATCAGCTCCGGCGGGCCGCAGTCGGCATCCGTCATATCAGAACCTGAGTGGCGATCGGTATGCACACCACGAGCAGTCGACTGACTGCGCCGAACGAGGTCACGAAATCGGAAGAGTTCGTGACCTCGTTTCGTTTGGTGGGTCGATGAATAGTGTCCGATGGACGTAGCGGCGGGTCGCTCCGCAGCACGAACATACGAGGGGCGGAATGAACGTGGAGCGTCAGACGATTCTGAGTACCGAGCGAGTGAGGATCACCACCTGGCTCCCTTCAGACCTACAGGATCTGGCCACGCTGCACGCAGACCCGATCACAATGCGCTTCATCGGGCACGGGCGTCCTGAAACCATGGATGAGGCGCGGTCGAGGATCCTCGAGTATCGCAGCGAGCAGGGTCAAAGAGGTTGGACCAAATGGCGCGTAGAGGACAACGACGGAGGAATGATCGGTCGGGCCGGATTCAGCGAAAGCGATGCTGGCCGCGAGTTGGCTTACGCCTTGCGCCCCGACCATTGGAACCGCGGCCTCGCAACTGAGATTGCCGAGGCCTTGGTCCGCTGGCACCTCGAACACCCGCCGGTCGCCGCATCCTCGAGCAGCCTCTGCGCATACGTCGAGGTCGGCAACGAAGCGAGCGTTCGAGTCCTCGAGAAGGTCGGTTTCACCTTCGTGGACAGACACACCTACAAGGGCGTCACCTGCGACTTCTTTCAGTTCCCCAGCACGAGTGGGTGCACGCTGTCTGACTGTCGTTGACACGACGTTGTCGCGGCCGGTTTCGAGTTCGTGGCCTCGTCCGGTGGGCGTGTGGCTGACTGGCCGCGGCGTGATCGCTCAGGCACTGGCCTGCTCGGACCCACGCTGCGATTGTGCGAGTCGCAGCAACTCGTCGAGGGCATTGCGGCTGCGAGTCAGGCATGCGATACGGCTGTCGAGATCCTCGATCTCGCTGCCGAGTTGGTCCGCGAAGACCTGATCGCAGTTGCTTGTCCAGCGGCCTTGCAGACCATCGCGTTGGTCGAGAACGGCCGGAATCAAACGGGTAGGCACGCCGGAGGTGACGAGGTCGCGGATCATCTTTGCGCGTTCGACGTCGTTCTCGCTGTAGTCGCGGTAGCCGTTTGCGCTCCGCTTCGGCTGGAGCAGGCCCTCCTGTTCGTAGTAGCGCAGCATCCGGGAAGTGAGTCCCGTTTGGCCGGACAGGTCACCAATCCGCATATTTTCTTCCTTGACCTTGACGTTGATGTCAATGTTTAGCGTCGTTCCATGACCGACATCGACAGCTCGATCCCACTGAAAATTACTCCGACGCAGTCGTCGCTGCCCTGGACGAAACTCACCGCACTGACCTTCGCCGCGTTCGCGACGGTCACCGTCGAGATGCTGCCCTCGGGGCTTCTACCGCAGATCGGGCGCGGGCTGGGGGTCGAACCGGCCGTGGTCGGAATGCTGGTCACGGCCTGGGCGCTGACGATCGTGGTGACCAGCATGCCACTCGTACGGGCCACGATGAGTGTTCGCCGGGCACTGTTGATCCCGGCCGCACTCGCCGTGGTCACGGTTTCGGGACTGGTGACGGCGTTCGCCCCAGTCTTCGAGGTGGCCCTGCTCGGACGAGTGATCGCCGCGGCCGGGCACGGCGTGTTCTGGGCGGTCGTCGTTGTGTACGTCACCGACATCGTCGCGCCCGAACGAATCGGACGCGCGTTGGCAATCGTGTTGTCAGGTCCCATGATCGCCGGGTTCGTGGGACTTCCGCTCGGGGCCGCACTCGCTGATGTCGTGGGGTGGCGCGGGATATTCGGCGGTGCGTCGGTGGCACTTGCCCTCACTGCGGGTGCACTCGTACCGATTCTCGCCGACCCAGACAAGGCAACGGAGACCACCGGACCCGGCTCGGGATCGGTATCGCGGTGGGATCGCAGCGCGATCCTGTCCATCGGTACCGCGTTCGCGGGGGCGCTCGTGCTCGTCGGGCACTTCGTCTTGTTCACCTACGTCTCGCTGCTGATCACCGATGTCGCAGAGTTCGAGTCCGGTGCTGTTGCGCTGTTGCTGGCGGTGTTCGGTGCGGCCGGGGCAGCCGGCGTCGCAGTGTCGGGATGGCTGTCGGATCGCTGGCCCCGGGGAACCCTGCCCGCGTCGGCCCTCGCTGCACTTGCCGCGTTCGCCATGTTGACGATTGCGCCCGCGCTCCCGGCGGTGTTTGTGACCGCGGTGGTGCTGTGGGGAGCTGCCATCGGCCTACTTCCGGCCGCGATGCAGGTCCGGGTCCTGCGGCTCGCGTCTCCGCAGTTCCGCCCTGCCGCAGGCAGTGTGGTCGTCACCGTTCTCAGTCTCGGCGTTGCCGGCGGCTCCGCCCTCGGGGGTCTGGTGGTCGGCTCCGGGGTCGGCGAGCTGGCACCGGTCGCCTGGCTCATGGCTGCGCTCGGCGCGATCGGGCTGCTGCTGTCCAGTCGCTCGTAGGAGACCGTCGACGGCCGATCACACCGACAAGGGTCGACTGGATCGGGCTGCCCCTGGTCCTGGCATGGCGGCCGGATTGCATTCGTCGGCGTGTCGCGCGATGAGTTTCTCGAACGCGGGGAGTCTCAATCTCTGCATCCATCGTCAAGAGGGCAGGAGACCCGAGTGACACAGCTACTGCGAGTACAGAACTTCAACGTCTCGAGTGACGGAATCGGTGCCGGTGAGCACCAAAGCCTCGAGAGTCCGTTCGGCCTCGACCCCGGGAAGATGTTCGCCTGGGCCGGCGCTACCGCCAGCTGGCCCATGCGCACCGACCCCGGCGGAAGTCGCGGGCTCGACGACTACTTCACCCGTGACTACGCACGCAACATCGGTGCCGAGATCATGGGCCGCAACAAGTTCAGTCCCCACCGCGGGCCCTGGAACGACCTCGAATGGCGTGGCTGGTGGGGGGACGAGCCCCCGTTCCGCACCCCGGTGTTCGTCATGACCCACCACGAACGCCCCTCCTTCACCCTCTCCGACACCACGTTCCACTTCGTCGACGGCGACCCTGCCGACGTCCTCGAGCAGGCACGTGAGGCGGCTCAGGGCAAGGACGTTCGGCTCGGCGGTGGCGTCACCACCATCCGGGAGTTCCTCGACGCCGACCTCGTCGACACCATGCACGTGGTGGTCTCACCCGTGAAATTCGGATCCGGACTGCGACTCTGGGAGTCACCCGACGAGCTACTCGACCGATTCCACCTCGAGGTCGTACCCAGCCCGAGCGGCGTTGCCCACCACCTGTTCTGGCGAAAGTGATTCCGAGGAGTCAGAGGGCGTGCGGGCATCGGGAGACTTCGGTCGGGAGCACCTTGCGAGCGTGCTCGAGCGGAGGTTGCGACTTAAAACGGTGTTCTAGCGATTGGGCCGACTGGACGGAGGGGTGAAGCCTGACCAGGCCGTGTTCTGGTCGTAGTAGATGTCGGTCAGGTCCACGCCGGTCAGTTTCGCGCCGGTCAGATTCGTGCCGGTCAGGTTCGCTCCGTACAGGTCGGCGTCGGTCAGGTCCGCGCCGGACAGGTCGGCGTCGGTCAGGTCGGCGCCGGCCAGGTTCGCGCCGGACATCGCCGCGCCATAGAGGTCGGCGTCGGTCAGGTCCGTGCCGGTCAGGTCCGTACCGGTCAAGTTCGCGCCGTACAGGTTCGCGTCGTTCAGGTGTGCGCCAGACACGCAGGTGTTTGCGAGGTCGATCGGGTTGGGTCCGTCTCTGGTCGCGTCGCGTCGGCCGATCACCGTTACGGCAGCCTGACTGTCTACCGCGAGCATCCGACCGGGATTGGTGCGCTGCGAGCATTCGGACGTGGCTGGGGCATGGGTGCGGACGAAGGCGCCGAGGACCTCGAACACGGTGGGGTGATCTGTCGGGGAGTCTCGGGCAAGGCGCTCCAAGGAGTAGATGCCGCCCAGACGAACGTCCATGTTGTCCGAGCCGATTTGTTCTGTCGCCTTGGAGAACCTGTCGGTGACCTGCCCCTGCTCGGACAGTCCGTATTGATTCTCGGTAGCACTCAAGGAGTGGCCCGTGAACCAAAGTGCCGCAACGGCGGCGGCCGCCGTGGCCAGAGAGGCGACCTTCGGCCAGCCGTCCCAGGCGAAAAGCTCGAGCAGGAAGCGCCGGACCTGCCAGATCCACCTCTGCCACCGCCGTTGCGGTGACGGCCTGTTCAACCGAATGCCACTGTGCGGGCGGCTCACGGCACCAGCAGCCGAGGCGCGGCGAGATTGCCGCGGGGACGGGGAGCCGGAACTCATGTCTTCATCATTCAGGCCCCATTCGGTCCACGTGACGCCTTTGCCTGGTTACGTGTTCCGTCGCGCCCACTGCTTCAACTCCGAAGGGACGCGCTCAGCGCCGCTGACCGTTTCCCCGCGCGTGAGCAGACCGCAGGCCGGTCGGACTTCGTCCGGTGCTCCCCGGTGGCGACGGCCGCAAGATAACGTTTCTATAACTGTACCTATCAATGACTCGGTGAACCCCCATACTTCCGAGGCAGTGTCGCGCGCCACACTGCCCGAGAAGAAGCAGGAGACTCCGATGACAGTCGTGGACACCGAGGGGCTCGAACCGACGAATGCCGGTCAGTCGACGTCGACTCCCCCGCCCCGGGCGTTCGCCGCGCGCCTGGCGATGGCGAACCTGGGCCTGTCCATGGCACTGATCACGCCGGTGGTCGTCACCATGCAGCTGCGCATCGAACACCTCGACCCGGACCACAAGGAACGGACCCTCGGCCTCGTCCTCGGCATCGGCGCGCTCCTGGCGCTCATCGGGAACCCGCTCGCCGGCCGGCTCTCGGATCGGACCTCGTCGCGATTCGGCCGCCGCCGGCCGTGGCTGATCGGCGGAGCCCTGGTGGGCACCGCCGGCCTGACGGTCGTCGCGACGGTGCCGTCGATCGCGGGCGTGATCGTCGGATGGTGCCTGGCCCAGCTGGCGTTCAACGCCGTCATGGCCGCACTGACGGCCACGATCCCCGATCACGTGCCGCCGGAACAACGCGGACTCGCCTCGGGTGCAATGGGCTTCAGCCAGATCATGGCGATCGTCGTCGGCGTCCTGCTCGCCACCGCGCTGCCCGGGCCCGCGAAGTTCCTGGTGCCGGCCGCGATCGGCGTGGTCCTGATCACCGCCTTCGCCGTGACCCTGCCCGATCCGCAGGTGCCAGCCCCGCGCGAGCCGTTCTCCTTCCGGATGTTCGCGGGCAGTTTCTGGGTCAATCCGCGGCGCCACCCGGACTTCGGCTACGCCTGGCTCACCCGGTTCCTCGTCATGCTGGGCGTCGCGATGCCGATGTCGTTCCTGCTGTTCTTCCTCCAGGACCGGATCGGCATGTCCAGCGAAGAGGCCGCCGCCGGTGTCGCGACACTGGTCGGCACGAGCTATGCACTCACCGCGCTGATGTCCGGGCTGGGCGGTTGGATCTCCGACAAGGTCGCGCGCCGCAAGGCATTCGTGATCGGGTCGGCACTGACCATGTCCGCCGGCCTGGCCCTGCTGGCCACGGCAAGCACCTTCACCATGGTGATCGTCGCCGAACTCGTCATCGGCCTCGGCACGGGACTGTTCTTCGCGGTGGACATGGCGTTGGTCACCCAGGTGCTGCCGGACCCGCGGACGGCGGCGAAGGACCTCGGCGTCATCAACATCGCGAACGCGTTGCCGCAGTCGCTGGCGCCGGCCATCGCGCCGCTGTTCCTCGCGATCGGACCCGAGAAGAACTATCCGCTGCTGTTCACCTTCGCCGCGCTGTCTGCGCTGGTCGGAGCCGTCCTGGTCACGCGGATCAAGGGAGTCAACTGACGGTCCCGGCCGGGCGGCCCGGGTGCCGGGCCGCCGCCGGGCCGTCGGCCCCGGTCACCGCCCGCGGCGCGGCCCCACCGCCCGCGTGCGGCGCGGTCCGAGACGGCGCCGTCGGCGTGGTCCACCGGCCCGCCACCGGCGCCGGGCGTCGTTTCGGCCGCCCTGTCGGCTCGGGTACCGTCGAGGCATGGCAAGTTCACCATCCCGTCGCCGACCAGCACTGATCCTGTTCGTCGTCATCGCGGCAGGCGCCTGCCTGGCGTTGGGATGGTGGCAGTGGACGCGGTTCGAGGCCGCGGGCGGCACCGGCCAGAACCTCGGCTACGCCTTCCAGTGGCCCCTGTTCGCGGCCTTCGTGGTCTACGCGTACCGCAGGTTCGTGCAGCTCGAGGACGCCGATCCGGATGCTCCGGTCGCCGGGGCGGACGAGGGTCCCCGCGAGATCCCCGCCGACCTGCTGCCCCAGCGGGCCTCCGTCGGCGCAGCGGCGACAATCGGCACCGACGTCGACGACCCCGAGGTCGAGGCCATAGCGGCGTACAACAACTACCTCGCGCAGATCCGCGCCGAGGGCGATAGGAGCACCACGTGAGCACGGCCCCCGAAGACACCGTCGAGACCGCGCCGGTCCGCGACAACAAGAAGATCGCCGCGGCACTGCTGCGCTACCGGGTCCTCGCCTACGCCACCGGCATCTGGCTGCTGGTGCTCACCGCCGAGATGGTCGCCAAGTACATCTTCAAGGTCGACAACCTGCCGAGCTGGATCGCCATCGTGCACGGCTGGGTCTACTTCGTGTACCTGATCCTGACGATGGACCTCGCGGTGAAGGTGCGCTGGCCCGCGGGCCGGACCGTCGGCACCCTGCTCGCCGGCACCGTCCCGTTCCTGTCCTTCTTCGTCGAGCACTGGCGCACCCAGCAGGTCAAGCGCGACTTCGGCGTCTAGTCGCCCGCTCCGCCGAGTGTGCATCTGCCGGGACGTCGCCCGAGAAGCGACGACGGGAAGTGCACACTCGGCGGACGCGGCTAGGACCCGCCGCCGCCCTTGACCACCGGCTGACCGGTCAGCGTCGCAACCAGGTAGACCAGCCAGTCGCAGGGCGTCTGCGGAATCATCCTCGGGGTCATCGGCACCCTTTCCTTTCGGTCGGTCGGGCTCGTCTGCCCGCACCGGCGCCGCCGAGTGTGCACCTGCCGGGGCGTCGCGCGGGGGCAAACGACGAAAAGTGCACACTCACGCCATTGACCGAATGCGACATTCGTTCACGTCGAGTGAACGAATGTCGCATTCGGTCGACAGGGAGGTCGACCGGTCAGCGGCCGGACAGTGCTGCGAGGTCGGGCACCAGCTGCGCCAGCGCGCGACCGCGGTGCGAGGCCGCGTCCTTCTCCTCCGGCGACAACTGCGCCGCGCTGCGCTGCTCCCCCGCCGGCACGAACACCGGGTCGTAGCCGAAGCCGCCGTCGCCTCGCGGCTCCCGGGCGATCGCGCCGGGCCACGTCCCGCGCACGACGCGCTCCGCCCCGCCCGGCGTCACCAGCGCGCACGCCGAGACGAAGGCCGCGCACCGCCGCGCGTCCGGCACGTCCAGCAGCTGCGCCAGCACCAGCGCGGTGTTCGCGCCGTCGTCCCCGTGCACGCCCGACCACCTCGCGGACAGCACCCCGGGCATGCCGTTCAGTGCGTCCACCTCGAGGCCGGAATCATCTGCGACACAGGGCAGTCCGGTCGCCGCGACCGCGTCACGCGCTTTCGCCAGGGCATTCTCCTCGAAGGTGGCGCCTGTCTCCGGCGCCTCCGGGAAGTCCGGCACCTCGTCCAGGCCGACCAGCTCGATGCCGCTCACCCCGGCGGTCTCGAGCACCCGCCGCAGCTCGCGCAGCTTCTTGGCGTTACGGCTCGCGACCAGCAGCCGGACCGCCTCAGGCACCGAACTTCTTCTTCGCCGCCTCGGGGTTCTTCGGCTCGGGCAGCTCGCCCGGGTACGGCATCTCCAGTGCCTGCCGCTGCAGCTCGAACAGGTGCTCGCAGCCCGCCAGCGCGGAGTCCAGCATCTTGTCCAGGGTGGTGCGCGGGAAGGTCGCGCCCTCGCCGGTGCCCTGCACCTCGACCAGGGTTCCCGTGTCGGTGGCGACGATGTTCATGTCGACCTCGGCGCGCGAGTCCTCCTCGTACGGCAGGTCCAGCCGGACCCGGCCGTCCACGACGCCGACACTGACGGCGGCGATGCCGCAGGAGATCGGCTGCGGGTCGGTCAGCAGGTCCGCCGCCCGCAGGTAGGTGACGGCGTCGACGAGCGCGACGTACGCGCCGGTGATCGCCGCGGTGMGGGTGCCGCCGTCGGCCTGGAGCACGTCGCAGTCGATGGCGATGGTGTTCTCGCCGATCGCGGCGAGGTCGATGCAGGCGCGCAGCGAGCGGCCGACCAGCCGGCTGATCTCCTGGGTGCGTCCGCCGACCTTGCCCTTGACCGACTCGCGGCCGCTGCGGGTGTGGGTGGCCRCCGGGAGCATCGCGTACTCCGCGGTGAGCCAGCCGAGGCCGGAGCCCTTGCGCCAGCGGGGCACGCCCTCCTCCACGCTGGCCGTGCACATCACCCGGGTGTTGCCGAACTCGACCAGCACCGACCCTGCGGGGTGACTGGTGAAGCCTCGGGTGATCCTTACCTCGCGGAGTTCGTCGTCCGCCCTGCCGTCCAGTCGTCTGCTCACCTGGGTCAGCCTAATCGGTGGGCCCGGTCAGATCGCGAAGACATCCCCGGGCAGGACGGCGTGCACGGGTCCGGAGAACTCCGCCTTCGCCTCGGCGATGACGTCCTCGCGGGAGGTCCACGGCGGAATGTGGGTGAGCAGCAGCTCGCCGACGCCGGCCCGCGCCGCGACCTGACCGGCCTCGGTCCCGGACAGGTGGATGCCCTCGGGACGGTCGGGGCTGTGCGTCCACGACGCCTCGCACAGGAACACGTCCACCCCGCGGGCCAGTTCGACCACCTCGTCGCACATGCCGGTGTCCCCGGAGTACGCCAGGCTGCGGCCGTCCGGATCGGTGAACCGGAGCCCGTACGCCTCCGGCGGGTGGAACACCCGGCGGGCCTCGACGGTCAGCGCGCCGAACTCCACCGAGCGCCGGTCCTCGAGGAGCCTCAGGTCGATGGTGTCGGAGATGTCGTCGGTTTCGCCGGCGAGTTCCGCGGACGCCGCGCCGATCCGGGAGTCGGTGCCGCTGGGGCCGTACAACAGGGCGCGCCCGGCCGGCTTCACCGGGTGGTAGCGGCGCCAGACGAGCAGCCCGGGCAGGTCGAGGCAGTGGTCGGCATGCAGGTGGGTCAGGAAGATCGACACCTCGCCGGGGTCGGCGTACCGCTGCAGCGCGCCCAGTACGCCGGGCCCGAAGTCGATGACCACCGGCGGTGTGTCGGGTGCGGTCAGCAGGTAGCCCGACGCGGGCGAATCGGGGCCGGCGACGCTGCCCGAACAACCCAGGACGGTGATGCGCATGAGTGCCATGCTGCCACGAGCCGTCGGTCCCTTGAATACTTCCCGGGCGTTTCGAGACGAATCCTTGGTGACCGTGTCGATGCGCCTGCCGTCACACCCGGCGGCCGCGGGCCCACATCCGGTCCCCCGGCTACGGATTCAGCGCCGGGGCCCGCCGCGCCTTTCGGACGTCGGACGCCAGCACCCACGCCGCCAGGACGCCGCCCAGCGCGCCGAACAGGTGCCCCTGCCACGACATCCCGTTGACCCCCGGGAACACGCCCCACAGCAGCCCGCCGTAGACCACCAGCACCACCAGTCCCAGGGCCAGCTGGCCCAGGTGCCGGGTGAACAGACCGCGGGCGATCAGGTATGCCAGCCAGCCGAACACCAGCACCGACGCACCGAGGTGGATGCTGTTCGCGCCGCCGAAGAGCCACTGCCCCAGGCCCCCGACCACCCAGATGATGCCGGTGGCCGCGAGGCCGCGGCCGATCCCCGAGAGCAGCACCAGGAATCCGAGCACCAGCAGCGGGATGGTGTTGGCGACCAGGTGTCCCCAGCCGGCGTGCAGCACGGGCGCGAACACGATGCCCCACAGCCCGTCCAGGGTGCGCGGCTCGACGCCGACGCTGTCCAGGCGGCCGCGCATCAGCATGTCGACGAACTCGAGCAGGTAGAGGCCGACGACGAATCCACCGATGACCATCGCCGCCTGTTGCCACAGCGCGCGCTGGGTGGCGGGCACGGCGGGCTGACCGGGCACCGGCAGTCCCGCCGGGGTGCTCCGGAACTGGTCCATGGGATTGGTCATCTTCCGCCTCAACCGCTTTCGTCACGCCCACAGCTGACCGTCGAGGGCTTGCTCTGCATCTTCGAGCGTACCGTCGTACGCGCCGGTCGACAGGTACTTCCAGCCCGCGTCGGCGACGACGAACGCGACGTCCGCGGCCCGGCCCGCCCGCGCCGCCCGGCCCGCGACGACGAGCGCGGCATGCAGCACCGCGCCCGAGGAGATACCGGCGAAGATGCCCTCCCGCTCCACCAGTTCGCGGGTCCGGCGCACCGCGTCGGCCGGTCCGACGGAGAAGCGGGCGGTCAGCACCGTCTCGTCGTACAGCTCCGGGACGAAACCCTCGTCGAGGTTGCGCAGGCCGTAGACCACCTCGTCGTAGCGCGGCTCGACGGCGACGATCTCGACACCGGGGACGCGCTCACGCAGGTAGCGCCCGACGCCCATCAGGGTGCCGGTGGTGCCCAGGCCGGCCACGAAGTGGGTGATCTCGGGGAGGTCGCGCAGCAGCTCCGGCCCGGTGCCCGCGTAGTGCGCATCCGCGTTCGCGGGGTTGCCGTACTGGTAGAGCATCACCCAGTCGGGGTGCTCGGCGGCCAGCCGCTTGGCCGTCGCGACGGCCTCGTTGGAGCCGCCGCGGGCGGGCGTGTCGACGATCTCGGCGCCGTACAGCGCGAGCAGCTGGCGGCGCTCGAGGGACGTGTTCTCCGGCATGACGCACACCAGCCGGTAGCCCTTGAGCTTCGCCGCCATCGCCAGCGAGATGCCGGTGTTGCCGCTGGTGGGTTCCATGATGGTGGCGCCGGGGGCGAGCCGGCCGTCCCGCTCGGCCCGGTCGATCATCGCCAGGGCCGGCCGGTCCTTCACCGATCCGGTGGGGTTGCGGTCCTCGAGCTTCGCCCACAGCCGCACCGGGTCCGGGCCCGACCAGCGGGGCGAGAGCCGGGGCAGGCCGACGAGCGGGGTCTCGCCCAGCGTCGCCAGCAGGCTCTCGTACCGGGCCACCGCGCTCAGCCCCCGGCGACCGCGGGCAGGATCGTGACCTCGTCGTCGGCGGCGATCGCGGTGCCGAGTCCCCCGGTGAACCGCACGTCCTCCTCGCCCACGTACACGTTCACGAACCGGTGCAGCGCGCCCCCGGCGACCAGCCGGTCGCGGATGCCGGCGTACCGGCTGTCGAGGTCGTCGATCAACGCCGACAGCGTGGAACCCGTTGCCTCGACCCGTTTCTCGCCCCCGGTGTGGACGCGGAGAACGGTCGGGACGGAGACGACGGTCATGGTTTGCTCCCATTCGATGCCGCGGCCCCGGACCCGGGCAGCACCTCGACCGGCTCCTCGGCGACCTGCCCGCCGACGATCCGGAAGCTGCGCAGCTCGTCCCGCTGCGGGTCGCGGGTGGAGATCAGCACGTAGTGGGCGTCGGGTTCGGCGGCGAGGGCGACGTCGGTGCGGCTGGGGTAGGCCTCGGTGGCGGTGTGCGAGTGGTAGAGCACCACCGGCGCCTCGCCGGCCGCGTCCATCGCCCGCCACAGTCGCAACTGCTCACCGGAGTCGAAGCGGTAGAAGGTAGGCGACCGCTCCGCGTTGGTCATCGGGACGTGCCGCTGCGGGGCGTCGGAACCCTCGGGGCCGACCACGACGCCGCAGGCCTCGTCCGGGTGGTCGGCGCGGGCGTGCGCCACCATCGCATCCACCAGGTCGGATCTGATCTGCAGCACGCTCGCCTCCCGAGTGCCCCCAGCCTAGGTCCGGAAGGCGGAGGGGAACAGTTCCCGGTAGGTCGGGATCCCCGCCACCGGGGTGGCCGTCAGGATCGCGTCGACGATCGCCCGGGCCGTGACGTCGGCGGCGGCCTCGCACACCGCGGCCAGCACCGGCAGGTCCGCGGCGAAGGCGGCCGGGACGGGCAGGGCGGCGTCCGGCGGCGGCCCCGGGTGGGTCCCGGTGGCGAGGGCGAACAGGGTGTCGCCGTCGAGCGGCGAGTGCGCGGGGCGGATCGCCCGGGCCATCCCGTCGTGCCCGGCGACGGCGACGCGGCGGCACCCGGCCTTGCCGAGCGGGGCGTCGGTGGCGACCACGCCGATCGTGGTGTTGAGGACGGTGCCCTTCTGACCCAGCTCGACGGCCGCCGCCAGTTCGGCCGGATCCGGCATCCGCAGCCCCCACCGCTCCAGGTCCCCCGGGCCCGCGCCCCAGGGCAGTCCGGTCGCCGGATCGAACACGGCGCCAACGGGATTGGCGACGACCAGCGCCGCCACCGTGACGCCCTCCGCGGGTCCGGTCCCGAGCACCGCGGAGGCGGTGCCGACGCCGCCCTTGAGGATCCCGGCCCGGGCGCCGACGCCGGCCCCCACCGAGCCGCGCCCCACGCTCGTCGAGGCGGCGTCCGCGGCCAGGAACCCGTGGTCCGCGGTGGGACGCACGGCCCAGTCCCCCACCGGCAGGTCGAAGATCACCGCGCCCGGCACGATCGGAACCACGTGGCCGTCGGCGTCCATCGGGATGCCCCGGCCGCGTTCCTCGAGCCAGCGCATCACGCCGTCCGCCGCGGCCAGGCCGTACGCGCTGCCGCCGGTGAGCAGCACCGCGTCCACCTGCTGCACGCTGTGGCTGGGATCGAGGAGGTCGGTCTCGCGGGTGCCCGGGCCGCCGCCCCGCACGTCCACCGAGGCGGTCGCGCCGCCCGGCGCCAGCACGACGGTGCAGCCGGTGGCCCGGCCCGAGCCCATCGCCGCGTGCGGGTCCAGTTCGTGGTGGTGGCCCACCAACAGGCCGGCGACGTCGGCCAACGAGTCGCTCGGCCCCGGCCTCACGGGACCAGGACCTGCACCAACGAGTCCTGCATCCAGGTGAGCCAGTGGTAGACGTCGAGATGCGGGGCCCGCGGGTCGTCGGGGTCCAGTTCGTCGGGGGTGTCCGCGTCGATCTGCAGCGTCGAGCCCAGCGCCAGCCGGACGTCGTTGAGGCCCGCGAGCCAGGCGTCGGCCTGCTCCGGCGTCAGGACCACCTTGCCGCCCTCCGCCGGAACCGTCTGCAGGATCACCGAACCCGCCGCGAGCTTCGCGTCGATGATCTCCGGCTCGTGCAGACTGCGCAGTGCCCCATTGACATTGGCACCCGGCGTCGCCTCCTCGCCGCCCGCGGCGTCGGGCTTGAGGAAGTCCGGCAGCAGCCGGGCGAGCGTCGCATCGGTTGGCGCGGTGGAGTTCCCGGTCCGCAGCCCGGTCAGCTCGGCCAGGTCGTCCTGCGGCGCGGACGCGGCCCGGTCCTGCAGCAGCGAGAGCACCGAGCTCACCAGCGACCGCAGCACCGACGCCTCACGCGCATCCATCTCGGAGCGAATCTTCACGCCGCCCAGCGAATTCTTCCGACTCCATGTGCGCACGATGCCTACCCGCAGGTCCTTTCGAGTGGTGGTGAGGCGTCTCTCCGTGAGGAGATCCGCGTCAGCTGTCCCGCTGCATGGTCGCCCACAGCCCGGCGGCGTGCAGTCGCTGCACGTCGTGTTCCATCTTGTCCCGCGAACCGGAGGACACCACGGCCTTGCCCTCCTTGTGGACCTGCAGCATCAGGTCGGTGGCCTTCGCCTTGCTGTAGCCGAACAGCTTCTGGAAAATGAAGGTCACGTAGTGCATCAGGTTCACCGGGTCGTCCCACACCAGCGTCACCCAGGGACGATCCTGCGCCTCGTCCTCGTCAGTGACCTCCGCCTCCGCGGGTAGGACCTGCGGGGCTGCGGCGGGAATCCTCGCCATCGGAGTGATTGTGGAGCCTGGAGCCATGCAACCAGCCTACGACGTGATCCCGACAGAATGAACATCGTGGGACAAAACGGCCAGGACGCGGGCGCCGGGCCAYCGACGCCTCGTTATGGTGACCCGGTGACGACGCACTCAGGTTCGACCACCGCCGCGCCCGCCGCCATCGCCGGCTCCGCGCTGTGGTCCCAGCCGGGCACCAGCACGGCGCTGCTCACCGACCAGTACGAGCTGACGATGCTCTCGGCGGCGCTCGCCGACGGCTCCGCGCACCGCCGCTGCAGCTTCGAGGCCTTCGCGCGGCGGCTGCCCGACGGCCGTCGCTACGGCGTGGTCGGCGGCGTCGGCCGCCTGCTCGACGCCCTCGACCGGTTCCGCTTCGGTGAGCCGGAACTGGCCGTGGTGTCGAAGTTCCTCGACGACCGCACGGTCGACTGGCTCCGCGAGTACCGGTTCACCGGCGACATCGACGGCTACCGCGAGGGCGAGCTGTACTTCCCCGGGTCGCCCATCCTCTCGGTGCGCGGCACCTTCGCCGAGTGCGTGCTGCTCGAGACGCTGCTGCTGTCGATCCTCAACCACGACAGCGCGATCCTGTCCGCCGCCACCCGCATGGTCAGCGCCGCCGCCGGCCGGACCATGATCGAGATGGGCTCGCGGCGCGCCCACGAGGAGTCCGCGGTGGCGTGTTCGCGGGCCGCCTACCTGGCCGGCTTCACCGCCACCTCGAACCTCGAGGCCGTCCGCCGGTACGGCGTGCCCGGCGCCGGCACCAGCGCCCACGCGTTCACCCTGCTGCACACCACCGCCGACGGCCCGGACGAGGCCTCGGCCTTCCGCGCCCAGGTCGAGGCGCTGGGCGTGGGCACCACCCTGTTGGTGGACACCTACGACATCACCGAGGGCGTCAAGACGGCGATCGCCGTCGCCGGCCCCGAACTCGGCGGCGTCCGCATCGACTCCGGAGACCTCGGGGTGTGGGCCCGTCAGGTGCGCCGGCAGCTCGACGACCTGGGCGCCGTGAACACCCGGATCGTGGTCTCCGGCGACCTCGACGAGTACGCGATCGCGGCGCTGCGGGCCGAACCGGTGGACACTTACGGTGTGGGCACCGCGCTGGTGACCGGGTCGGGGGCACCCACGGCGGGCATGGTCTACAAGCTGGTCGAGGTCGACGGGCTCCCGGTGGCCAAGCGCAGCAGCCACAAGGTGTCCCGCGGCGGAACCAAGCGGGCCGTCCGGCTGGCCCGGCCCACCGGCACGATCGTCGAGGAGGTCGCCTACCCGGCGGACTCCGAGGCCCCCGACGCCGGCGACCTGACCTGCCGGGAGCTGATGATCCCGCTGGTCCGCGGCGGTGTGCGGGCGGACGGCCTGCCCACCCTGGCCGAGGGGCGCGACCTGGTCGCCCACGGGCTGGTGAGCCTGCCGTGGGAGGGGCTCAAGCTCTCGCGCGGCGAGGCCGCCGTGCCGACCCGGTTCGTCGGCTAGTTCGGGTTCGCAGACAACGTAGGAGTGAGGAAATGGGCACCGGATCGGGTCGGCGGGCGCTGGTCGTCGTCGACGTGCAGAACGACTTCTGCGAGGGCGGCTCGCTCGCCGTCACGGGCGGCGCCGCGGTCGCCCGAGCCGTCAGCGGCTACCTGACGGACCAGGCCGACCGCTACGCCGTGGTGGTCGCGACCGCGGACCGCCACGTGGACCCGGGCGACCACTTCTCCGACACACCCGACTACGTGGACACCTGGCCGCCGCACTGCCGCGCGGGCACCCCCGGCGCCCAGTTCCACCCGGACCTGGACGTCGCGCCGGTGCAGGCGGTGTTCGCCAAGGGCGCGTACAGCGCCGCGTACTCCGGTTTCGAGGGCATCGACGACTCGGGCGAGACGCTGGCCGGGTGGCTGCGCGGACGCGGCGTCGACGCGGTGGACGTGGTCGGCATCGCCACCGACCACTGCGTGCTGGCCACCGCACTGGACGCGCGCCGTGAGGGCTTCGACACCACGGTGTTGCTGCACTACACGGCGGCGGTCTCCCCCGACACGCTCACCACCGCCCTGGACCGCCTGCGTGGCGCCGGGATCCATCTGATCGGCGAGGTGGCGTCGGCGGCGTGACCGCGCGACCGGCCGCGCGACGCTGTCGGGACCTGACGGTGGCTGCCGGTAGCCTTGGCCGGTGCCTGAACTCCCCACCGTCCCCGAACTGCTGTCCGAGGCGGTGCACGCGCTCGGCGGCGCCGAGCGGCGAAACCAGCTGACCATGGCGTCGGCGGTGGCGCATGCCATCGACACCGGCGAGCACCTGGCCGTGCAGGCCGGCACCGGCACCGGCAAGTCGCTGGCCTACCTGGTGCCGAGCGTGCGGCATGCCGTCGAGTCGGGCCGCACCGTGGTGATCTCCACCGCGACCATCGCGCTGCAGCGTCAGCTCGTGGACCGCGACCTGCCGCGGCTGGCCGACGCGCTGAGCAAGACGCTGGGGCGGCGCCCGCAGTTCGCCATCCTCAAGGGCCGCGGCAACTACCTCTGCATGAACAAGATCCACACGGGGGCCGCCGAGGAACCGGAGAACGCCGAGCTGTTCGACGCCTTCGCCATCTCCCGGCTCGGCCGCGAGGTCAAGCGGCTGACCGAGTGGTCCTCCGAGACCGACACCGGCGACCGCGACGAGCTGGTGCCCGGCGTCGGAGACCAGGCCTGGCGTCAGGTCAGCGTCACCGCCCGCGAGTGCCTCGGCAAGTCCCGCTGCCCGGTCGGCGAGGACTGCTTCGCCGAACGCGCCCGGGCCGAGGCGTCGCAGGTGGACGTGGTGGTGACCAACCACGCGCTGCTCGCGATCGACGCGATCACCGGCATCGCCGTGCTGCCCGAGCACGACGTGGTGGTCATCGACGAGGCGCACGAACTGGTGGACCGGGTCACCGGCGTGGCCACCGCCGAGCTGGCGCCGTCCACGATCACCGCCGCCGCACGACGCTGCGTCAAGCTGGTCGAGGAGCAGGACGCCGACCGGATGGAGGCCGCCTCGGAGGGCTGGGCGGCGGTGCTCGAGGACTGCTACGCCGGACGCTGGGAGCGGCTGCCCGACGGCGCCGGCCCCGCGCTGGCCGCGGTCCGCGACTCCGCCTGGGCGGTCCGTACCGCGATCGGCCCGGTCCGGCCGGGGATGAACGCCGCCGACCCGGAGGCCGCGGCGGCCCGGGTCGCCGCCCTGGCCGCGGTCGACGAGGTGCACGACAACGCGGTCCGGGTGCTCACAGCGTTCGACGAGCCGGACCCCGCCAAGCACCGCGACGTGGTGTGGCTGGCCGACGAGGAGCGCCGCGRCAAGCTGGTGCGGATGGCGCCGCTGTCCGTCGGCGGGCTGCTGCGTTCGCGGCTGTTCGCCGAGTCGACGGTGGTCCTGACCTCCGCGACGCTGACCGTGGGCGGCTCCTTCGACGGGCTGGCGGTGAACTGGGGCCTGCCCGCGGAGTCCGCGGTGAGCCCCGACGCGGCGATGTCCACCGGCACCGAGGCGCCGTCGGACGCCGGGGACATCAAGTGGAACTCCCTCGACGTCGGCTCCCCCTTCGACCACGCGAAGGCCGGAATCCTGTACGTCGCAAAGCATCTGCCCGCACCCGGCCGTGACGGACTGGCACAGAGCTACCTCGACGAGATCGCCGAGCTGATCACCGCCGCGGGCGGCCGCACGCTCGGGTTGTTCTCGTCGATGCGGGCGGCGAAGGCCGCCGCGGAGGTGATGCGCGAGCGGCTCGACACCCCGGTGCTGTGCCAGGGCGAGGACGCCACGGGCCAGCTGGTGCGCAAGTTCGCCGCGGACGAGGCCACCTCGCTGTTCGGCACCCTGTCGCTGTGGCAGGGCGTGGACGTGCCCGGCCCCTCGCTGAGCCTGGTGATCCTGGACCGGATCCCGTTCCCGCGCCCGGACGACCCGCTGCTGGTGGCCCGGCAGCGCGCCGTCGAGTCCCGCGGCGGCAACGGCTTCCTGTCGGTGGCCGCCAACCATGCCGCGCTGCTGCTGGCCCAGGGCGTGGGCCGGCTGCTGCGCAGCGTCGACGACCGCGGCGTGGTCGCGATCCTCGACTCCCGGCTGGCGACCGCCCGCTACGGCGGCTACCTGCGGGCGTCGCTGCCGCCGTTCTGGGAGACCTCCGACCCCGAGGTGGTCCGCAAGGCCCTGACCCGGCTCGCCGAGCGTTAGCCCGCCGGCAACGCCACCAACGCCAGCTCGGCGTCCCCGGCCAGCAGTTCGTGGTGCGGCAGCACCCGGACCGTGTACCCGACCGCGCCGGAGAGCGGCATCCGTGTCTCGGCGACGAAGAGCTCGCCGAGGTCCTCCGAGCCGGCGTGCGTCATCGGCACCACCACCGTGTCGGAGAGCTCCTCGTCCGCGCCGACGTGGCCCAGGACTGCCTGCACCGCGACCTCGGACGGTTCGAGGCCACCGAGCCGCAGGTGTGCCCGCAGGGTCAGGTCGGCGCCGATCACCGGGGTGTCCGGCAGCCCGGAGCTGTCCACCTGCACCACCTGCACGCGCGGCCAGGCCGCCTCGACCCGACCGCGGTACGCCGCGACCTGCCGTGCCCCCGCGTAGCCGTCGGCCACCGCGGTACGGGCGGCCCGCGCCGCCGGGGCGTACAGGCCCACCACGTAGTCGCGCACCATCCGCGACGCCAGCACCTTCGGCCCCAGGTCCTCGAGCGTGTGCCGGACCATCTCCACCCACCGCGCCGGCAGTCCGTCGGCACCGCGGTCGTAGAACTTCGGCAGCACCGTCTGCTCGAGCAACTCGTACATCGCGTTGGCCTCGAGGTCGTCGCGGCGCACCTCGTCGGTGACGCCGTCCGCGGTCGGGATGGCCCAGCCGTTCCCGCCGTCGTACATCTCGTCCCACCAGCCGTCCCGGATGGACAGGTTCAGCCCGCCGTTGAGCGCCGACTTCATCCCCGAGGTGCCGCAGGCCTCGAGCGGCCGCAGCGGGTTGTTCAGCCAGACGTCGCAGCCCCAGTACAGGTAGCGGGCCATCGACATGTCGTAGTCGGGCAGGAAGACGATCCGGTGCCGGACGTCGTGCTCGTCGGCGAACCGCACCACCTGCTGGATCAGCGCCTTGCCGCCGTCGTCGGCGGGATGGGACTTGCCGGCCACCACCAGCTGCACCGGCCGCTGCGGGTCCAGCAACATCGCGCGCAACCGCTCCGGGTCCCGCAGCATCAGCGTCAGCCGCTTGTAGGTCGGCACCCGGCGCGCGAACCCGACCGTCAGCACATCGGGATCGAAAACCCCTGCTGTCCAGGACAGTTCGGCATCGGTGGCGCCCCGTTCGAGCCACGACGCCCGCACCCGCCTGCGCACCTCGGCCACCAGCTGCCCGCGCAGCGTGTTCCGGGTGGCCCACAGCTCGCCCGGCGCGATCTCGTGCAGCCGCTCCCAGCCGCGGGCCTCCTCGACCTGCTCGGGGCCGACCACCCGCCGGGCCAGGTCCATCCACTCGCGGGCCGCCCAGGTGGGGGCGTGCACCCCGTTGGTGACCGAGCCGATCGGCACCTCGGTGGCGTCGAAGCCCGGCCACAGCCCGCTGAACATCTCCCGGCTGACGGTGCCGTGCAGCCGGGACACCCCGTTGGCGCGCTGACCGAGCCGCAGGCCCATGTGCGCCATGTTGAACACCGCCGGGTCGCCCTCGCGGCCCAGTTCGACGATCCGGTCCACCGTCAGGCCCGGCAGCATGGCCGACTCGTTCTCCCCGTTGGCCCCGGCGAAGTAGGTACGCACCAGGTCCGTCGGGAAGCGGTCGATGCCCGCCGGGACCGGTGTGTGGGTGGTGAACACGGTGGCCGCACGCACCGCGGCGAGGGCGGCGTCGAAGTCCAGCCCGGACCCGGTGATCAGCTCGCGGATCCGCTCCACCCCGAGGAAGCCGGCGTGGCCCTCGTTCATGTGGAAGACCTCCGGGTCGGCCAGCCCCATCGAGCGGGTGTAGGCCCGCACCGCGCGCACCCCGCCGATGCCGGCCAGGATCTCCTGCTTGATCCGGTGGTCCTGGTCGCCGCCGTAGAGCCGGTCGGTGACCCCGCGCAGCTCCGGGTCGTTCTCCGCGATGTCGGAGTCCAGCAGCAGCAGGGGCACCCGGCCGACCTGCGCGATCCACACCCGGGCCCGCAGCACCCGGTTGCCCGGCATCGCCACGTGCAGCAGCACCGGCGCCCCGGACACCGGCTCCGCGAGCAGCCGCAGTGGCAGTCCCTGCGGGTCCAGCGACGGGTAGTGCTCGGCCTGCCAGCCGTCCGCGGTCAGCGACTGCCGGAAGTACCCGGACCGGTAGAGCAGGCCAACGCCGATCAGCGGCACCCCGAGGTCCGACGCCGCCTTGAGGTGGTCGCCGGCCAGGATGCCGAGGCCGCCGGAGTAGTTCGGCAGCACCTCGCTGACGCCGAACTCCATTGAGAAGTAGGCGATCCCGCTGGGCAGGTCGACGCCCTTCGACTGCTGGTTCTGGTACCACCGCGGACGGTCGAGGTACTCGTCGAGGTCCTCGGCGCGGCGGTCCAGCTCGGCCACGTAGTCCGGGTCGAGCGCCAGCGCGTCGAGCCGGGCCGGCGACACCTCGCCGAGCATCCGCACCGGGTCGCCCGCCACCCGCTGCCACAGCGCCGGGTCGATCCGCGCGAACAGGTCCTGGGTCTCCGGGTGCCAGGACCACCGCAGGTTGGTCGACAACGGCCCGAGCGCGGCGAGCCGGGCGGGGAGGTGGGCACGGACGGTGAACCGACGCAAGGCTTTCACCCTGCGAAGACTACCCACCGGCGGGCCCGCGGTCCTGTCGTGACGACCCCGGCCTTCGATCCAGCGTGCACCGTGGCCGTACCCGTAAGGTAGTGCTCCATGAGCGGGCGGATAGGCATCGACGACGTCGTCCCCGACATCGAGGGCGGGCGTTTCCCCGCGAAGGCCGTCGTCGGCGAGACGTTCCCGGTCTCGGCGACCGTCTGGCGCGAGGGGCACGACGCGGTCGCGGCCACCCTCGCGGTCCACGGGCCGGACGCCGCCGGCACCCTGCGGATCCCGATGCTGCCGGGCCCGCTCCCGGACACCTTCGCCGCGGTGTTCGTCCCCACCACGCCCGGCGCCTGGACGTTCCGGGTGGAGGGCTGGGGCGACCCGGTCGCCACCTGGCGTCACGCGGTCGAGGCCAAGTTGTCTGTCGGGCAGGGTCCGACCGAGCTGGCCAACGACCTCGAGGTCGGCGCCCGCCTGTTCGAGCGTGCGGCCAAGGCGGTGCCGAAGGGCGACCGCGCGCGAGTCGTCGCGGCCGCCGCCGCCCTGCGCAGCGACCAGCAGCTGCCCGCCCGGGTGGCGCCGGCCTTCGCCACCGACCTCACCGCCCTGCTGCGCGCGCACCCCCTGCGGGACCTGGTCACCAAGGGCCGCATCGGGACCGTCTGGGTGGACCGTCGGCGCGCGCTGTTCGGCTCCTGGTACGAGTTCTTCCCGCGTTCGACCGGCGGCCGGGACCCCGACGGCACCCCGCGGCACGGCACCTTCGCCACCGCCGCCAACGACCTGCCCCGGATCGCGGCGATGGGTTTCGACGTCGTCTACCTGCCGCCGATCCACCCGATCGGCCGGGTGAACCGCAAGGGCCCCAACAACTCCCTGACCCCCGGTCCGGACGACGTCGGGTCGCCGTGGGCGATCGGCGCCCGCGAGGGCGGCCACGACGCCGTGCACCCGCGGCTCGGCACCCTCGACGACTTCGCCGCCTTCGTCGCCCGCGCCCGCAAGCTGCACCTGGAGGTCGCACTCGACCTGGCGCTGCAGTGCGCACCCGACCACCCCTGGGCCGCAGCCCATCCCGAGTGGTTCACGGTGCTGCCGGACGGCACCATCGCCTTCGCCGAGAACCCGCCGAAGAAGTACCAGGACATCTACCCGGTGAACTTCGACGACGACCCGGACGGGATCTACGCCGAGGTGCTGCGGGTGGTGCGCTTCTGGATCGACCGCGGCGTCCGGATCTTCCGGGTGGACAACCCGCACACCAAGCCGCCGAACTTCTGGGAGTGGCTGATCGCCGAGGTCAAGGAGACCGACCCGGACGTGCTGTTCCTGGCCGAGGCCTTCACCCGGCCGGCCCGGATGTAYGGCCTGGCCAAACGTGGGTTCACCCAGTCCTACACGTACTTCACCTGGCGGGTCGGCAAGCAGGAGCTCACCGAGTTCGGGCTCGAGCTCGCGGCGAAGGCCGACGAGGCGCGGCCGAACCTGTTCGTCAACACCCCGGACATCCTGCACGAGAGCCTGCAGCGCGGCGGGCCCGGAATGTTCGCGCTGCGCGCCGCGTTGGCCGCCACGCTCGCGCCGACCTGGGGCGTGTACTCGGGATACGAACTCTACGAACACCTTCCGGTGCACCCCGGCAGCGAGGAGTACCTCGACTCGGAGAAGTACCAGCTACGGCCGCGTGACTTCGACGAGGCACGGGCCCGCGGCGAGTCGCTGGAGCCCTGGATCGCGACGCTGAACCGGATCCGTCGGGCCCACCCCGCACTGCAGCAACTGCGCAACCTCACCTTCCACCACATCGACAACGACTCGCTGATCGCCTACTCGAAGTTCGACCCGGTGACCGGCGACGCGGTGCTCACCGTCGTCAACCTCAACCCGTACGGCGCCGAGCAGGGCCACATCTGGCTGGACATGCCCGCCCTCGGCCGCAACTGGCAGGACCACATCACCGTGCTCGACGAGGTCACCGGCGAGCAGTACCAGTGGGCCCAGACCAATTTCGTCAGACTCGAGCCCTGGCGCGCGGTCGCGCACGTCCTGGCGCTGCCCGCCGTCCCCTACCCCGCGCGGATGCACCTGGCACACCGCGCGCCCGCGTCGTGACCGCCCGCGGCGCCGCGCAGGTCGCCGCGCCCCCGCTGGCCGACCTGGCGCGACTGRCCTCGGGCACCCACCACGACCCGCACTCGCTGCTGGGCGCACACCCGCATGCCGGCGGCACCGTGATCCGGGCGCTGCGCCCGGGCGCCGAGTCCGTCGCCGCCCGGATCGACGGCGTCGACCACCCGCTGCACCACGTCGCCGACGGACTGTTCAGCGCCGTCGTCCCGGTCCCGGAACCCGCCGACTACCGACTGGTCGTCGAGTACCCGGGCGGGCACACCGTCGTCACCGCCGACGGCTACCGCTTCCTGCCGACGCTCGGGGATCTCGACCTGCACCTGTTCGGCGAGGGCCGGCACGAACGGCTCTGGGAGGCGCTCGGCGCGCACCCCCGCAGCTACGACACCCCGGACGGCCCGGTCACCGGCACCTCCTTCGCGGTGTGGGCACCCGCCGCGCGGGGCGTCACGCTGATCGGCGACTTCGACCTCTGGGGCGGGCAGACAGCACCGATGCGGGCGCTGGGCTCCACCGGCGTCTGGGAACTGTTCGTGCCCGGCATCGAGCCCGGCGCATTGTACAAGTTCCGGGTGCACGGCGCCGACGGCTCGGTGCGCGACAAGGCCGACCCGATGGCGTTCGCCACCGAGGTGCCGCCCGCCACCGCGTCCGTGGTCGACGCCAGCACCCACACCTGGACCGACGCCGCCTGGCTGCGGGCCCGCGCCGAGACGGAGCCGAACCAGTCACCGATGAGCGTCTACGAGGTGCACCTCGGGTCGTGGCGGCCGGGACTGAGCTACCTCGAACTGGCGCAGCAGCTTTCGGCGCACGTACTGGCGACCGGGTTCACCCACGTGGAACTGCTGCCCGTCGCCGAGCACCCGTACGGCGGGTCCTGGGGCTACCAGGTGACCTCCTACTACGCCCCGACCTCCCGGTTCGGTTCCCCCGACGACTTCCGCGCCTTCGTGGACCGGATGCACCGGGCCGGCATCGGCGTCATCGTGGACTGGGTGCCGGCGCACTTCCCCAAGGACGACTGGGCCCTGGCCCGCTTCGACGGCGGCCCGCTCTACGAGCACGCCGACCCGCACCGGGGCGAGCAGTTGGACTGGGGCACCTACGTTTTCGACTTCGGCCGGCGCGAGGTCCGCAACTTCCTGGTCGCCAACGCCCTGTACTGGATCGACGAGTTCCACGTGGACGGCCTGCGGGTCGACGCCGTCGCGTCGATGCTCTACCTGGACTACTCGAGGCCGTCGGGCGGCTGGACCCCGAACATCCACGGCGGCCGCGAGAACCTGGAGGCGGTCGCGTTCCTGCAGGAGATGAACGCGACCGTGCACAAGCTGCACCGCGGCGTCGTCACCATCGCCGAGGAGTCGACCGCCTGGCCGGGTGTCACCCGGGCCAYCTCCGTCGGCGGCCTCGGCTTCACCATGAAGTGGAACATGGGCTGGATGCACGACACCCTCGGCTACCTGGGCCGCGACCCCATCCACCGCAGCTTCCACCACCACGAGATCACCTTCTCTCTGATGTACGCGTGGAGCGAGAACTACCTGCTCCCGGTCAGCCACGACGAGGTGGTGCACGGCAAGGGCACGCTGTGGACGCGGATGCCGGGCGACGACCACGCCAAGGCCGCCGGGCTGCGCGCGCTGCTCGCCTACATGTGGTCACACCCCGGCAAGCAGCTGCTGTTCATGGGCCAGGAGTTCGGCCAGCGCACCGAGTGGTCCGAGGAACACGGGCTCGACTGGGGCCAGCTCGAGGGCGGGCCCACCGCCGCGCTGCAGCGGGGCGTGCTGGCGCTGGTGCGCGACCTCAACGCCGCCTACCGGCGCCACCCCGCGCTGTGGACGATGGACAACTCCCCCGGCGGCTACTCCTGGATCGACGCCAACGACACCGAGAACAACGTGCTCAGCTACCTGCGGTACGGGACCGACGGGTCGATCGTCGCGTGCCTGTTCAACTTCTCCGGTTCCGCGCACGCCGAGTACCGGGTGGGTCTGCCCGAACCCGGCCGGTGGGTGGAGGTCCTCAACACCGACGCCGCGGAGTTCCACGGCTCCGGGATGGGCAACTTCGGTGCCGTCACCGCGACCACCCAGCCCTGGCACGGCCGCCCGGCCTCCGCGGCGGTCGCGTTGCCCGCGAACAGCGCCCTCTGGCTCAGCCTGGAACGCGGGTGATCCGGGCCCGGGCGGCGGTCGTCGGCGTCGCCGTCGCGCTGGCCGCGATCCTGCTCGCCGGCTGCGCGTCCACCACGGGCGGACGCGCGGTGTCGATCTACGCCAACCCGTTCACCGTCGCCGGGCTGCCCGCGACCGACGGCCCCAGCGGCCCACGCCCCGACGTGCCCGACGCGTCGCTGCCGGTCCGGGGCGCGGACGGCTCGGCCGCCGACGTGCTGGCCACCAACGCCGTCGACGACATCGCCGCCTTCTGGCGTGTCGAGTACCCGAAGGTCTTCGCCGGCGACTTCCAACCGGTCACCGACCTCGCGTCGTGGGACCCGGACGCGCCGCCCGCCCACTCGGACACCTTCTGCGGCGACAACACGCACGGCGTGGTGAACGCCGGCTACTGCACCCGCGACGGCTCGATCGGCTGGGACCGCACCACGCTGCTGCCCACCCTGATGAGCACCTTCGGCCCGATGGCCGTGGTGATGGTGATGGCGCACGAGTACGGCCATGCGATCCAGCACGACTCCGGCCTCGCCGGCGACGACGACCCGACCCTGGTGCTCGAGCAGCAGGCCGACTGCTTCGCCGGGGCCTTCATGCGAGACGTCGCGCAGGGCGGTGCGCCGCACTTCACGCTCAACACCTCGGACGGACTGAACTCGGTGATGGCGGCGATGGTGGCCGTCCGCGACACCAACCCCAACGACCCGGAGGCCGTGCACGGCTCCGCCTTCGAACGGGTGACGGCCTTCCAGATCGGCTTCACCGACGGCGCCCGCGCCTGCACGGCCATCGACGCCGCCGAGGTGGACGCGCGCCGCGCCGAGGTGGCCCAGCAGCTGTCCGTCGCCGGCGGCGACGGCGAGATGCCGGTCACCGAGGAGACGGTCCGGCTCACCGTGGACTCGTTGCAGGAGGTCTTCGCGCTCCCGCAGCAGCCGACGGTGACCTTCGCCGGCGCCGACACCGGGTGCCCGGACGCCACGACCACCGAGCCGGTCTCGTACTGCCCGTCGACGGACACCATCGGCGTCTCGCTGCCGGCGTTGGTCGCGCGCAGCATCCCGCTGACCGGCAGTCCGGACGAGATCGCGGCCGACGTGCGCGGCGACTTCGGCGCCTACGTGCTGGTGGCCTCGAGGTTCACCCTCGCCGCCCAGCGCCAGGCCGGCGACTCGCTCACCGACGCCACCACGGCGGTCCGCGCGGCCTGCCTGTCCGGCGTCTGGACCGCGGCCGCCGCGGCGGGTGAGGCGGGCCGGCTGACGCTGTCCGCCGGCGACCTCGACGAGGCGGTGTCCGGTCTGCTCACCGACGGCCTGATGGCCAGCGACGTCAACGGGGACACGGTGCCGAGCGGCTTCGCCCGCGTCGACGCCTTCCTCTCCGGGGTGCTCGGCGGGCAGGACGCCTGCGCGAACCGCTACGGCTGACCGACCAGAGCGCGGCGCGGCTATCGTCGCCCCCAGTCGCGGCGTCGCGATCGACCATCTCTGGGGCGAGCCGACCGCCGCAGCGATGACCGCCCTCGTGACGAGCCCGGAGGCTGTGCGCACCCATTTCCGATTGCCGGATTCGTCTGGTTGATGCGTACGCCAACGACAGACACCTGGCTACTAGCCGTTGTAGTAGCACCGTGTAACCTCCGCGGTGTGAGCACACCGAAGGCGACGTTCGCGCGGATGCGCGGCGCCTTCGCCGGCTCGATCTCCGCAGCCGTGAGCGTCGCGGCCCACGCGGCCGGTAACGGGATGGCCCCCACCGAGAGCTCGGTGGTACTGCTGGTGCTGGGGTGCGCCGCCGTCGGGGCAGTCTCCGCGACGCCGCGGGCCGATCGACATGCGACCTGGTTCCTGGCCGCGTCGCTGGCTCTGGGACAGGCGATCGGCCACATCACGTTGTCTGTGGGCGCGGTCCATCACGACGGGCTTCAGCTCAGTCCCGCAATGATGGCAGCCCACGCCGTCGCCATCGCCGTCGCGGCTGTACTGATCCTCGCCGGCGAACGCGGATGCGCCTTGGCTGTCTCGGCGCTCACCCGGGCACTCCCTCTGCCGTTTGCCCCACTGCCTGTCGTTGCGTCCACTGCAGTCGGCATCCCGACCTGTCGCCCGACACTTGCTCGCTGGCTGCTGGTCGGCTCGAGCATCGGCACTCGCGGTCCGCCGCACCCTGTGTAACCGACGCGAACACACACGCACCCGCAGACGGGATTCGTCCTCCGCGGCTGTGTAGTCGCGCGCATCCTTCATCGTTGCCGCTGGGCATCACGGCCTTCGACGGCCGCTTCCCCAGCCAACGTTTCCCCTCCCCGGCAGCCCGGCATGTGAGCCGAGGCGCTGGGTGACTCTCGCCCGTCCTACCCAGCCGAGCATCGCTTACGCACCGGCGGCCCCGCGGGGTCCGGTGCTGCTTGGCGATCAATCCGCTCTGCCCGCGGCCGAATCACGGCCCGATCCCAAGAAGGAATCCATGAAATCGAACAGCTCGACAGCCCTCCGCGGCACCCGTATCGCCGGTTTCGGCGCCGCAGCAGCCCTGACGATCGGCCTGCTGTCCAACAGCGTCGCCGCCGCCGACACCTTCGTGCCGCTGCCCGACGGATCCAAGGACGCCCCCGGCGC